>MOXJ01000113.1 GCA_002507565.1 Candidatus Reconcilbacillus cellulovorans | reverse complement strand
AGGCGGGTACGAGGCAACCCGGGGAACTGAAACATCTTAGTACCCGGAGGAGAAGAAAACAAACGTGATTCCGTTAGTAGCGGCGAGCGAACGCGGAGGAGCCCAAACCGGGAGGCGGAAGCCTTTCGGGGTTGTGGGACGTCCCGCATGGAGTGAGAAAAGGACAGGCTAGGCGAAGAGGTCTGGAACGGCCCGCCGGGGAATCCCGCGGGAAGCCGGCAGGACCATCTGCCAAGGCTAAATACTCCCTGGCGACCGCAAGGCTAAATACTCCCTGGCGACCGATAGTGCACGAGTACCGTGAGGGAAAGGTGAAAAGCACCCCGGGAGGGGAGTGAAAGAGGACCTGAAACCGTGCGCTTACAAGCAGTCAGAGCCCGATGGATGGGTGATGGCGTGCCTTTTGTAGAATGAACCGGCGAGTGACGATCGCGTGCGAAGCCGGAGCCGGAGCGAAAGCGAGTCTGAAGAGGGCGGAAAGTACGCGGTCGTCGACCCGAAACCGGGTGATCTACCCCTGTCCAGGGTGAAGGCGCGGTAACGCGCGCTGGAGGCCCGAACCCGTGTCTGTTGAAAAAGGCTGGGAGGAGATGGGGGTAGGGGTGAAATGCCAACCGAACCCGGAGATAGCTGGTTCTCCCCGAAATTGCTTGAGGGCGAGCCTCGGGCGGTGGGCGGCGGAGGTAGAGCACCGATGGGGCAAGGGGCCCGAGAGGGTTACCGCGTCACGTCGAACTGCGAATGCCGCCGTCTT
>MOXJ01000112.1 GCA_002507565.1 Candidatus Reconcilbacillus cellulovorans | reverse complement strand
GATCGAAGACGGCCGAGACGTCGAGATCCGCTGGCCCGTTATCGAATAGACGCCGCCGGGTTCCGCCGACGCCCACACTTCGTCGCCGGCGTAGCGCGGATCGATGTCCGCGGCCATCCCGCGCCCCGTGTCGACGCCGGTGTTGATGCCCCACAAAATCTGCCCCGTGCGCGCGTCGTGCACTTCAAATCCATACGCCGCCGACGTCGACTCGTGCACCTGGAATACTTCCAGCCCCGGCCGTTCGGGTTCAGATCACCGAGATGCATCGCGTCGCCGTGGCCGAGCCCGGTCGTGTACAGGCGGCCGCCGTTGTCGTCCACGGCCATCGATCCGTAGATGATCTCGTCTTTGCCGTCGCCGTCGACGTCGGCCACGCTCAGGTTGTGGTTGCCTTGTCCCGCGTAGGCGGAATTGCCCGAAGCGTTCGTGTCGAACGTCCACAGCTTCGTCAGCTGCCCGCCCCGCCAGTTGTAGGCGACCAGCACCGTCCGCGTATAATACCCGCGCGCCATCACGAAGCTGGGACGCACGCCGTCGAGATAGGCGACCGCCGCCAGAAAACGGTC
>MOXJ01000111.1 GCA_002507565.1 Candidatus Reconcilbacillus cellulovorans | reverse complement strand
ACGACATGGACGAACAGACGTGGCTCGTCGTGAACGGAGACGGGGCGGAGTGGATCGGGGAATGCGAGTCGTATTTTCATCGGTGTGTCTATACGCTGGTCCGGTTTCATGTGGCGCGGTCGTTGCGGCGCCGGAGGCCTGGCGCAAGGCACGGCGGGCGTTGGCGGCGGGGGATGCGGACGGGTTGCTGGCGGTGGTGGAGGCCGTGTCGGAGGAGCGGGTTCCGGATCGGTGGCGAGCGGAATGGGAGGCCTACCGCGCTTATTTGCGGCGTCACCGGGCGCATCTGGTTGACTATCGGAAGGTTTTGCAAGCAGCCGGGATCGATACAACGGGGATGAGGCCGATGGGGAGCGCCGAGGCGGCGGCAGTTATAGTTGGAGTGTGTCCGGGGTGCGGGCGATGTTTCGGGCGGTCATCGCGCGGCAGGAAGGAAGGCGGCTGGGGGCGCAAAGGGGGGGGCCGAAACCAAGCAACAGATGGAACGGAAGATGCAGGTACGGGCGTTGTTAAAAGAAGTCAAACATCAGGCGAAGGGATGTATCGACGGGATGATTCGTCTGTTGCAGGGGCCGTATCACAATCGGCCGATCGGGTTGGCGTTGAAGGCG
>MOXJ01000110.1 GCA_002507565.1 Candidatus Reconcilbacillus cellulovorans | reverse complement strand
AAGGATGTGGCGTTGCGAAGACAACCAGGATGTTGGCTTAGAAGCAGCCATCATTGAAAGAGTGCGTAACAGCTCACTGGTCGAGTGACGCTGCGCCGAAAATAAGCGGGGCTAAACACGCCACCGAAGCCGCGGCTGACGCGCGTGGGTGCGCGTTGGGGTAGGGGAGCGTTCCGTTCAGCGGCGAAGGCGGACCGGAAGGACCGCTGGAGCGGACGGAAGTGAGAATGCCGGTATGAGTAACGAAAAGACGGGTGAGTTCCTGGGGAAGGGTCGTCCGCCCAGGGTGAGTCGGGGCCTAAGGTGAGGCCGAGAGGCGTAGCCGAAGGGAAACAGGTGGAGAATCCTGTACCGCCGGCCGGCCGTTTGAGCGAAGGGGGGACGCCGCGAGGAAGGGACGCGGGCGACTGGAAGGGCCCGTCCAAACCGCAAGGCAGGCGCATAGGCAAATCCGTGCGCGGGATGCCGGGCGGTGAAGGGGAGGGGCGGTATATGCCCCGAAGGTCTCGGGTGAGCGGCCGAGAAAAGCC
>MOXJ01000109.1 GCA_002507565.1 Candidatus Reconcilbacillus cellulovorans | reverse complement strand
TCGTACGTTTCTGGAATTGCCGTATGGCATTCCTTCTCATGATACATTCGGTCGCGTCTTTTCGCTGTTGTCGCCGGAAGCGTTCGAGCAGGCGTTCATGGCTTGGACGCAAGAGATTTTCCGACTGACGCAAGGAGCGGTCATCGCCATCGACGGCAAAACGCTTCGGCGCTCGCACGATCAGGCCAGCGGCCGCAAACCGCTGCATCTGGTTCAGGCGTGGGCGTCAGGAAACGGGATCGTGCTGGCGCAGCGCAAAGTGGATGCCATCAAAAGACGTTGCTGGAGGAAGTGCAGACGTTCTTTGAGGATGCGCAGAAGCTGGAGTTTCGAGGGATCGAACATGCGTATGCCCAAACGGTCGACAAAGGTCATGGCCGGGTGGAGATTCGGCAGTACTGGCTAAGCCCGGCTTCTTGTGCGTTGGTGCCGGATCACGGGTGGTGCGACCTTGAGGGGGTGGGGATGGTCGAGGCAAAACGGCATCTGCAAGGGAAGGTGACGGTAGAGCGACGATACTACATCACGAGCCTGGCGGGCGATGTGCATGAGTTTGCGCGAGCCATGCGAAGTCATTGGGGGATTGAAAATGGGCTCCATTGGGTGATGGATATGACGTTTCGGGAAGATCAGCTACGGATTCGAAAGCGCAACGCGGCGCAGAA
>MOXJ01000108.1 GCA_002507565.1 Candidatus Reconcilbacillus cellulovorans | reverse complement strand
ACCAACGAGGAGGGCGCGCGCCTCCCTCTACGGCCCTTCGAAGTGAAGCTGACCGTCGTGCCCGACCATTCTACAGCCTCGAAGAAACCCGAAGAGTGGTGCTCTGAGGTCGTCGTGAGGCCAGTAGCGACGCAGTACGCGCTTCTAAGCCTCCTGCACGCCCTAGACAAGAGCGAGAAAATCGTCCGACTAGCGGACCGCCTCCTCGAATTTTTCGCGAGGAACGACCTGCA
Organism: Candidatus Reconcilbacillus cellulovorans; assembly: GCA_002507565.1. Lineage (GTDB taxonomy): Bacteria > Bacillota > Bacilli > Paenibacillales > Reconciliibacillaceae > Reconciliibacillus > Reconciliibacillus cellulovorans. Next base: position 557 of record MOXJ01000108.1, on the reverse strand, counting down.
GACCCCCTTCCTCCTCCAACCGATGTGGTGGACAGAAGGAGCGAGCTTCAGGCTCCGGGACCCGACCTTCGACTACGTCGTCTGGAGCGACACCGCTCTCTTCTACGTCGCCCTAGACAGGGCGATGGAAGAGCTAGACGAGACCGACAAAGACTTCGCCGTGAACGGATCAGTCTCCCGAAAGTACCTCGGCGAGGTGATAAAGGGAGGGCCCCGGATGTCCAAAGCGGACGTTCTAGGCGAGGTCTTGATCGAAGCGGACCCCGCGAAGGTCCTGAAGCCAGAGCGACGGCTCGACGCCGCGCTCTTCCTAGAGGGCTTGCTGGAGAGCGCCTTGAAGACGGACGACTCCCCTTAGCGACTCCGACGAAACGTCGGCGTCAACTTATTGACGCCAAGGGCCGCGCGGCTTATACTCGGAATCGAAATGCCGAGGACCGTGGACCTCTTCGCCGGATGCGGCGGCCTCTCCTTGGGCTTCGCCCAGGCGGGCTTCGAAATCGTGGCCGCCTACGACAACTGGGAGCGAGCCCTCGAGTGCTACCGGGCCAACCTGC
>MOXJ01000107.1 GCA_002507565.1 Candidatus Reconcilbacillus cellulovorans | reverse complement strand
GCCTTCGGTCGGCGCTCCGAAGAACGCGTCATCCAGTTCGACCAAACCGGCCAGCTGGTAATGGGCATCGCGATCTCCCATGGCTTTGCGAATCTTGTGAAGCATTAACCATGCCGTAGGGTAGGAGATTTCCAGTTCGCGCGAAAGGAATACTGCGGAAACGCCGCGTTTATCATGCGCCACAAGGAAAATCGCCCAAAACCAGGTTAGCAGCGGCGTATGGGATTTATGCAGAATCGTGCCGGCGGTTACCGAAGTCTGATGCTTGCAGCGCGTGCATTGATACAGCTTGCGGCGTTCCAGATAATAAAATGCATCGTGCTCGCATTTGGGGCAACGAAAGCCGTTCGGCCAGCGGTTCTGGAACAGATGCTCGCGGCATGCGTCATCCGAATGAAACTTCTCTTGAAATCTCTTTAACGTCATCGCTTCTTGTTGGGCCATGACAACCACTCCCGAACATTCGTTTGTATTCAGTATACCAAACAAATGTTCGGTCGGGAAGACGTTGCTGAGGCAACTTGATATTCAAA
>MOXJ01000106.1 GCA_002507565.1 Candidatus Reconcilbacillus cellulovorans | reverse complement strand
CAGAACCCGTGGAGGCTGTATAACAGCCCCACTGGGTAACAAAATTACGTGAGTGATCCATTGCCCTTCGGTAACATTTTTATATGAGTTGACACGCCAATTTCGACACACATTTCCGGATTTTTGGGGACCATATACTCAGGTATATCCTACCAACCATTCCCCCGATCGCGCATACCTCCCGGCCACGGAAATCGAGTAGGAGGGGGCGGCTAGCCCCCGACCTCTCACACCACCGTACATGCGGGTCCGCATACGGCGGTTCCGTAAGGTTAACAAAGCTCAAGGTAACGAGAAAGCAGACTTTTCAGCCCTTTCGCTTCCCAGTAGGAAGTCGGAAGGGCATTGTTTGGTGTTACGGGACATTTCCCACGGACCACGGCGTGAGTTCGCCATCATTCGAGCCGCCCATTCGGGCACGCCGAGTGCGCGGAGATTGCGCAATCTGGTCCGGGGTCTCTTCCATTGTTTCCACAGACACATGCGCAGTCGTCTGCGAATCCATGCGTCGAGGTTTCCACAATGGTTCTTGGCGGCAGCCAGACGGAAATAACCGATCCATCCCATCATGAAGCGGTTCAGTCGGTTAATCCGTTCTTCCATCGT
>MOXJ01000105.1 GCA_002507565.1 Candidatus Reconcilbacillus cellulovorans | reverse complement strand
AAGAATCCACAACTGGCTGGATCGCTTCTTTCCCGAATACCGACAAGTATTTAAAGACTGGGAAGGCAAGGCCTCGCTCATCACGTTGCAACACTTTCCATTGCCGCAAGACGTCGTCGGCGCCGGCGAAACGACCGTGATGGCGACGTGGAAGAGCAACGGCGTGAACCGAGCGGTGGGTCCCAAGCGAGCGGAGCTGCTCTACCGAAAAGCCCAAACGTCCATCGGGCTGACGGAAGGCGCGACGGCGGCCCGGTATGAGCTGGCGATGTACCTGGAGCAATACACCCTGTTGTGCAGGCAGATCGAGCGACTCATGGAGCAGGTGGCGGCTCGGGTGGAGCAGATTCCAGGGGCCTCCCACATGATGAGCATCCCGTGCATCGGTCTGGTCACGGTGGCAGGGTTCCTGGCGGAAGTCGGGGACTTGAGCGGCTACGAACATAGCCAGCAAATCGTCCGACACGCGGGTTTAAGCCTGCGAGAAAACAGCTCCGGGCTGCACAAAGGGGAAACGACGATCAGCAAGCGTGGTCGCTGTCGCCTCCCTGACGATGGTGGCCAAGAACCCGGAATTCCGCGCGTTGCACCTGTACTTCACGACGCGCCGGGAAAACCCGTTGAAGAAGAAACAGTCGATGATCGTGCTTTGCATCAAGCTCATTCGTGTCTTGTTTGAACTGGGACGCAAGCAAAAGTACTATGATGCCAGCAAAGTTCTGGGCCCCCATCGGGAGGCTCAACTACAAGCCGCAGCTTAATTCATTCACAGGGGGATCTCACTCCCTTTCGTTTCATCGCGGAGGCACCTGTTGATCTTGGACAAACGAAGCGCGGATAGGCCGGGAGCGATCGAATCCATTCGGGCCACGACCCTGCAAAGGAGCAAACCTCCCCGTAAAGGAGCAAACCTGGCCTCCACCCCTTGAGAGGTAGAACGAAGGAATGTCAGGGCATCGACCCCGGGAGAGATGGGAGGGTCAACCGCAAGGTGACAGGTGGAGATCCAAGCGCGACCATATGGTTTTTCAAAGTCGGGGGGCCTGTCCCTTTGGTTCGTGACACGGGTGGATCCCAGATATTCACTGCTCATTAAGTTCTATCCAAGGGCGCTTCGGGTGTCGAAGATGAAATCATGCGAAAACGCGAGAAAAACGAAGAAAACATTAATTTATTGAGGGAGGATT
>MOXJ01000104.1 GCA_002507565.1 Candidatus Reconcilbacillus cellulovorans | reverse complement strand
CGGGGGCGGAAAGCGAAGAGACCTCACATCCCAAATCCCAAAAAGGAAGCCGCGTAGCCTCGCGGCTCAAAAGGAGTGTGAGGTCTCCATGATTCCAATCCGACAAGCCTTGGACGGATTCCTGCAACTGCTCGTCGACCTTCATCAAGCTTTGTCGGAGGCGCAAGACTTCGCCACGCTGGAGAAGACAATCGCGGCAGCGGTCCGCACGTGTGCTTGCGGTCTGCTCGCCGGCGCTTCTGGCCGCGAATCGGGACAAGACGCGTTGGAAGCCGGTCAAAGCCGGTCAACCGCAAAGCCCGTACCGTGGTGACGATCGTCGGGGAAGTGACGTATTGGAGGCGGTATTACGTCGATCCGCAAACGGGGGAGCGCCGTTTTTTACTGGACGAGAGGCTGGGGATAGCCGAGCGGCAACGGTTGTCGCCGGGTTTGCGGGAGCAGGCGGTGACGTTGGCGATGGAGATGTCGTATCGTCGGGCAGCCAAGGTGTTGAGTCAGTGGGTGCCGGCGATTATGAACGCGGGCAGGTGCCGGAGGGCCGGCGGCAGGTCAGGCAGTTGTGTGTCGAAGCCGATGGGGTGATGATTCGGGCGCGGGATGCCGAGGGCGAACGCAAGCACATGGAGGTCAAGCTGGCGGTGGCGTACGAAGGGAAGCGGCCGACGGCGCAAGGCCGCCAGGCGTTGGTGGAGCGCCGGTTGGTCGGGGGCGTGATAGAAGGGCCGGCGTTTTGGGAGGAAGCGGTGGTCGAGTGGGGTCGGACCTGGGATTGGCGGTCGGTGGAACGGTGCTGGCTGGGGACGGACGCCAGCGGCGTGGGCGAAGAAGGGCGTGGAGCTGTTGCCGGGAGCGGTGCATCGGTTGGACGGGTTTCACTTGCGCCGGGCGTTGCTGAGGGCGCTTGGACGTGAGCATCTGGTTCGGGTGATGGTGGCGCGCGCCGACGGGAAGCCGTCTGTCTGGCAGAGCAAGCCAGCGGGAGGAAGCGACACGACAAAGGGAGAAAGGAGGCGCGGTTGGGTCCAGTATGGGCTGCGGGAGATCGTCCGGAGTCCTGTGACGATGGCCTAAATGGGATGCTGAGGTCTCTCCTCCTACCGAGTCTTGACACGGACAGCCGTCGTCGCAGGCTTGATTTCGGCGCCGGCTTCTGCTATGATCGGTTCTGGCAAATGCCGCGAACGGAAGCACCGTTCGGTTGCGGTAGCCGTTTGGAGACGGCCGCCGCACCGGGCGGTGTTTTTTGTTTCGCCGAGAGGGCGAAAAGCCGCAGGCGGCCCACGCATGTTCGGCGTTCGTGCCGCCCGTCTTTCCGCGTGCCGGTTGCGGCTGCGGCTGTGGTATAATAAATTCTGAACCCACGAGGTGGCGTCATGTCCGGACAGGACACCCGAACCCCCCGGTCCCGCCACGACCGCGGGTACAAGTTTCTGTTCGCCAGCAAGAAAATTTTCCTCGACCTGCTGCGCTGTTTCGTCCGCCGCGGCTGGGTCGACCGCATCGAGAACGAAGACGACCTCGAACCGGTCAACAAATCCTACGTCCTGCCCGACTTCAGCGGCAAGGAAGCCGACGTCGTCTACAAGGTGCGCCTGAAAGGGCGGACGGTGTTTTTCCTGCTGCTCGAACTGCAGTCGGACGTCGATTTTCGGATGCCGCTGCGGCTGTTGCTTTAT
>MOXJ01000103.1 GCA_002507565.1 Candidatus Reconcilbacillus cellulovorans | reverse complement strand
CTACGACTGACCAATTAACATACAATACTTGTTTTCCGTTTCCCGAAGATACTTCTCGGGATTGCTTCTAAACCGTCTTCGTTTGGCTCCTTCTGCTAATCGGGAGGCCCAACGCTGGCGTTCTGCCCGGAAGGTTTGATAATCGACACTTTGGAGTCTTTTCAGTATGTTTTCCTGTTGGAGTGCATCATCCACGAATACGACCATTTCTCCGCTGCGGAGGATATATTCATTCCAGCTTCTTCGTCCGGTCATGCGCCGGTGACGGGTTTTGGTTTGGCGGAAAAACCTTTCATGATCGTTATTGGTTCGTGGAATATACGGATGGTCATAGCACGTGAAAAGTCCTTCCCAGAACCCTTTGGTGTAGCGGATCAAGTTTTCGACCATCGGTTTGTCATGCTCTTCGGTATAAGTCTGTTCGACCCACTTCAGCCAATGGTGGAGATGAAACCGTACCGAATCGCTGTTTTTGTCCATTTCGGGTTCCAGAATATCCGCAGCGTGCTGGATCGGAAGTGTCCAGCGCTTGACCTGCTCGTACATTTGCTGAAAATCGTTTATTTTACTGAAAATTCGAATAACGTTTTTCAGCAAAGGAGTCCCCCTTTTTATCCAGGCATCTTTGCAATGAGGCCTGAATCGCTTGCGCATTTTCGTA
>MOXJ01000102.1 GCA_002507565.1 Candidatus Reconcilbacillus cellulovorans | reverse complement strand
TGTAGCTAATTATCATGTATCCACGTCGAACACGGGCAATTCGTGGTGCGTCTATGTTTGGGACTCAGTCAGTGAGAAAACCATTCTTGATGCTTGCTCAAATGATCCTATGACACTTGCTCAGCAAGCCGCTTCGGCTATTCGGTCCACCCTCCAGACTCTTCTGTCCAACGCAGATTGGATTGCAACGACAGCTATCATAGGAGTATTGACTCTCGTAATCATCGATCTGATCGTTCCCGGCGACCCCATACCGATCATTCCATTTAGTGTGCCAAAAATAAGTCTTTCTCCCTTCTCTGATTCCTTGACTCTGTTCAAGGGGGAGTGATGACGGTGTCTGGAGAACGAGAGTATTTTTACATTGGAGACAGGAACAACAGCACCAGTGGTATCAAGGGCATTAGCGGTATATGGAGGTCTTTTCTCAAATATGGTGTGCTCTCAGCTTCTCATTTTGAAGTTCGCTTTCCCGACGACCCTGCTCTGAGTGAGGGAAAAGAGGATTTCCTCCAACTTCCAAGGATTTCAGTGGAACCTTGGAGTGGAATGAAAGGGGCTATCGCTGTAAGAGGCGAGATGACACCAGAAGCGAAAGCATTGTTTTTGCGAATCATAGATAACGACGATATACGACTTTGGGATTTTATACTTTTTAGGGATGGGAAAAAGCTTCT
>MOXJ01000101.1 GCA_002507565.1 Candidatus Reconcilbacillus cellulovorans | reverse complement strand
GCGGGCGGCGATCGACGAATTAAAAAAGGCAGAGGCGGAATCGGCAAAAGTCGTCGTCATGCTGACGGACGGCGTCGGCGATTACGATCCGGCGCTGACACAGAAGGCGAAACAAGAGGGGATCGTCGTTTATACGATCGGATTGGGATACGACCTGGACGAAGCGTTGTTGCGGCGGATTGCGGAAGAAACAGGCGGCAAATATTTTCACGCATCGTCCAGCATCGAATTGGAAGAGATTTTCGCCCGGACATCGGCGGAAACGGTGGATTGGGGCAAAGACAGCGACGGCGACGGGTTGTCGGATTATCACGAGAAACTGGGCATGCGGACGAACGTGAACTGGTTATACACCGATCCGAACAAGGCGGATACCGACGGGGACGGGCTAATGGACGGGATGGAATTGGCTTATGTCGAGGCGCCGGAGACGAACGGCGGGTATTATCGGTTGGGGAGCGATCCCCGGAAGGGAGACAGCGACGGGGACGGGATCGACGACGGGACGGATCCGGAGCCGATGGTGTACAACATCACGGACAGGACGATGGCGCTGGCGGCGGCGTTAAGTTATACGAACCTCGGCGACTGGGTGGGCAAGACGGTGGCGGAGGCGGTGCAGGGCGGGCAGCGGTTTGAAAATCTGACGGCGGAAGGGTTGGAGGAGCTGCTGCCGTGGAGGATTGTGCATGTGAATGAGTCGGG
>MOXJ01000100.1 GCA_002507565.1 Candidatus Reconcilbacillus cellulovorans | reverse complement strand
CAACGCCGGAATTCATTTGACCCACCAGAGCCGGAATAAAATTGACCCACCTGTGCACCTGGCGTCGAATAGATTCCGGTTTTGATTTTGTCTTTGAGGCGATAGCTGTTCCCGCGAATATTGATGACATGACAGTGATGCAAAAGCCGGTCGAGAACCGCTGTTGCCAGCACAGGATCGCCCATCAGTTCGCCCCACTCGCCAATGCTCTTGTTGCTTGTCAGGATCATGCTGCCCTTCTCATAGCGGGCCGACACCAACTGGAAAAACAGGTTCGCCGCAAGCGGATCCAGGGGCAAATATCCCACTTCATCCACCACCAGAAGGCGCGGTCTCAGGTACACCCTCATCCGCTTGTCCAGCCGATTCTCCTCATACGCCTTCCGCAAATCGCCCACAAGTTGGGCAAGCGAAACGAAATATACCGGCACTCCTTGTCCAATGGCCTCCATGGCGATGGCAATCGCCAGATGGGTCTTGCCCACTCCGGGCGGACCCAAAAACAGGACGTTTTCCTGCCTGCCGATGAACGAAAGACTGGCAAGCTCCCGGATGAGTCGTTCATCCATGCCGGGTTGGAACGAAAAGTCAAATTCATTCAAAGTGCGACGGTACGGCAGATGCGCCAGTTTCATGCGCACCTCCACATTCCGGCGCTGACGCTCCTGAAGCTCGGCCTCCAACAGTTCATTCAGAAACGACAGATACGTGCTTTGGCCGTAGCTGGCGGCTTCAAG
>MOXJ01000099.1 GCA_002507565.1 Candidatus Reconcilbacillus cellulovorans | reverse complement strand
ATAGCGAACCAGTACCGTGAGGGAAAGGTGAAAAGAACCGCGGGAGCGGAGTGAAAGAGAACCTGAAACCGTGCGCTTACAAGAAGTCAGAGCCCTTTTGATGGGTGATGGCGTGCCTTTTGTAGAATGAACCGGCGAGTTGCGTTTGCGTGCGAGGTTAAGGCTTTGAGGCCGGAGCCGTAGCGAAAGCGAGTCTGAAGAGGGCGATTTAGTACGCAGGCGCAGACCCGAAACCGTGTGATCTACCCCTGTCCAGGGTGAAGGCAGGGTAAAACCTGCTGGAGGCCCGAACCGGTAGGCGTTGAAAAGTCTTCGGATGAGGCGGGGGTAGGGGTGAAATGCCAATCGAACACGGAGATAGCTGGTTCTCCCCGAAATAGCTTTAGGGCTAGCCTCGGGTGAAGGCTTTGCGGAGGTAGAGCACTGAAAGGATGCGGGGCCCGCAAGGGTTACCAAGTTCTATCAAACTCCGAATGCCGTAAAAGCTTATGCCCGGGAGTCAGACGGTAAGCAGCCATCATTCAAAGAGTGCGTAATAGCTCACTGGTCGAGTGGCGCTGCGCCGAAAATTCAACGGGGCTAAACACACCACCGAAGCCATGGCTTGCACCTTTGGGTGCAGGGGTAGGGGAGCGTTGCATGCGGGTTGAAGCCGTACCGGAAGGAGCGGTGGACGGCATGCACTAAGGCGAGGCCGAAAGGCGTAGTCGAAAGGGCAACAGGTTGAAATTCCTGTACCACCCGTGCGGCGTCATGAGCGATGGGGGGACGCAGGAGGGCAGAGACGCAGGCGGATGGAAGAGCCTGTCCAAGCAGCAAGAGGGGTGCACAGGCAAATCCGTGCACCGGTAACCTTGAGCTGTGACGGGGAGGGGAAACTGAAGTACCCGAAGGTCTTGTGCTCCCACTGCCGAGAAAAGCCTCTAGCCAGCCGCAGGGTGCCCGTACCGGAAACCGACACAGGCAGGCGGGAAGAAGATTCCAAGGCGCGCGGAAGAACTCTCGTCAAGGAACTCGGCAAAATGGCCCCGTAACTTCGGGAAGGCCCAAGCGACTGTTTAGCAAAAACACAGGTCTGTGCGAAGCCGCAAGGCGAAGTATACGGGCTGACGCCTGCCCGGTGCTGGAAGGTTAAGGGGAGAGGTTAGCCGCAAGGCGAAGCTTTGAACCGAAGCCCCAGTAAACGGCGGCCGTAACTATAACGGTCCTAAGGTAGCGAAATTCCTTGTCAGGTAAATTCTGACCCGCACGAATGGCGTAACGACTTGGGCGCTGTCTCGACGAGAGATCCGGTGAAATTTTAGTACCTGTGAAGATGCAGGTTACCCGCGACAAGACGGAAAGACCCCATGGAGCTTTACTGCAGCTTGATATTGAACTGGGGTGGAGCTTGTACAGGATAGGTGGGAGCCTGAGAAGCCGGTGCGCCAGCATCGGTGGAGGCGACGTTGGGATACCACCCTGGCTGTACTCGAGTTCTAACCCGGCGCCCTGAATCGGGTGCGGGGACCGTGTCAGGCAGGCAGTTTGACTGGGGCGGTCGCCTCCCAAAAGGTAACGGAGGCGCCCCAAGGTTCCCTCAGAATGGTTGGAAATCATTCGGAGAGTGCAAAGGCAGAAGGGAGCTTGACTGCGAGACGGACAGGTCGAGCAGGGACGAAAGTCGGGCTTAGTGATCCGGTGGTTCCGGATGGAAGGGCCATCGCTCAACGGATAAAAGCTACCCTGGGGATAACAGGCTTATCTCCCCCAAGAGTCCACATCGACGGGGAGGTTTGGCACCTCGATG
>MOXJ01000098.1 GCA_002507565.1 Candidatus Reconcilbacillus cellulovorans | reverse complement strand
AGTGCGAAGCGGGAAGGAGGCGGAAGAAGTGGCGACGAATTTCGAGCGGATGCTGGACCGGTGGCTGGAGAAGACGGAGAGGCGGGGCTGGGAGAAAGGCCGGGCCGAAGGCCTGAAGGCAACGGCGGTTCGGTTGATGGCGGAAGGGATGGACGACGCGTTTATCGCGAGGGTGACGGGGCTTTCGTTCGACGAAATCGCGCGGCTGCGGCAGGCGGAACAGGCTCGGCAAAAATAAAAAGCCGATGCCCGGCCGCCATGGCCGCACCATCGGCGGGGACGCCCGGACACCGGTGTAGGTTGCCGACTTCGGAATAGGACCGGGTTGGCGGATACGCGCCATTGTCGCGTGCATCCGGCGCCCGGCTCCGGGCGGTTTTGTTTTGTGGTACAATACTTGTAAGCGAAAGGACGAAGGGTGTTGGTCGAACGGCGAAATCAGGGTAACGGCGGCGATACGGAAAAAGACGGTCGCATCGCCGACGGCGGTCGAGATCATGCTGAACCGCGGAACGCAAATGCTCCGGCGGAGATCGCCGCTGCCGAAGCGGCTGCGTCCGTCCAAAGGGCGGTGCATCCCGGGGACTTGCCGCCGGCGACAGACGAACGGCCTTCGCGGTCGACGTCGATCGCCTCGCTGGCCGACGCCGCCGGCATTCCGCCGCAGGCGCAGGCGTCCGGTACAGCTGGGCCAGCGGAGCTCTTCCCTTCGCCGCCCGTCCCGGTCTATCACGTGCACGACCTCTCCTACCGCGGCCTTCTGTCGGTCAAGGCGGTGTTTCTCGACTTCCTGCGCTCGTTCGTGCCCGCCGACTGGGTGCGTGACCTCGACGAAGACAGCTTTACCCAGGTCGAGTCGACGCTCGTCCTGCAGGACCTCCGCAAACGGGAGCCGGACGTCGTCTGGCGCGGGCGGCTGCGCACCGACGGGCGCGAGATCGTCGTCGTCGTGCTGGTCGAGGTGCAGTCGACGGTCGAGACGAAAATGGCGCTCCGGCTGCTCGGGTACATGACGGCGATCTGGCAGAAAGAAGCCGAGAAGCGGACGCCGGGAGCCTCGACGGGGTCGTCGGGATCGAACGAGTCGCTGAGA
>MOXJ01000097.1 GCA_002507565.1 Candidatus Reconcilbacillus cellulovorans | reverse complement strand
GTTGTAGGCGACCAGCACCGTCCGCGTATAATACCCGCGCGCCATCACGAAGCTGGGACGCACGCCGTCGAGATAGGCGACCGCCGCCAGAAAACGGTCGACGCGGTTGCCGTAGCAGTCGCCCCAATCGCACACGTTGCCGCGCGGCAGCTCGTAGTTCGTCGTCGCCAGCGCCCGGCCGGTCAAGCCGTCGAACACCGTCAAATATTCCGGCCCCGACAAGATGTAACCGCTGGAGTTCCGGTAATCTGCGTTCGGGTTGCCGATGACGGCGCCGGTGCCGTCGCGGGTGCCGTCGGCTGTTTTCATGACGACTTCGGCGCGCCCGTCGCCGTCGAAATCATAGACCAGAAACTGCGTATAGTGCGCGCCGGCGCGGATGTTGCGGCCGAGGTCGATGCGCCAGAGCCGGGTGCCGTCGAGTTTGTAGGCGTCGACATACACGTTGCCGGTATAGCCGGACTGCGAATTGTCTTTCGAGTTGGACGGGTCCCATTTGAGCACGATTTCGTAGCGGCCGTCGCCGTCGAGGTCGCCGGCGCTGGCATCGTTGGGGCTGTAGGTGTAGCTGACGCCGTCGGGGGTGGTGCCGCCGGCGGGTCGCTGCAGCGGAATCGTCAGGTAGTTCGTGTTCCAGACGCCGACCGTTTCGGAGGGTGCTTGTTCGACGCCGCCGACGACGGGGCGGACGTAATAGGTGGAGCCGGCGGTGCCCTGGGTGTCGAGGAAGTTGGTGCTGTCGGCGACGGGCGACGAGGTGATGCGGGTGCCGTTACGGTAGACGTGGAACGTTGTATTCATCGATTCCGTGCCGAGCAGACGCCAGCTG
>MOXJ01000096.1 GCA_002507565.1 Candidatus Reconcilbacillus cellulovorans | reverse complement strand
CAGGAGCGGCTACTACGCCTGGGCGCATCGCCCGGAAAGCCCGCGGCGAAAGCGGCACGCGCAGCTGACCCAGGAAGTCGCCCGGGTGTTTTGGCAGTCGCGTCGGCTCTACGGCAGCCCGAAGATCACGCCAAGCGCTGCGCCGTCAGGGTATTCGGATCTCGAGCAAAACGGTCGCCCGCATCATGAAGAAGCAAGGGTTCCAGTCGCGCACCGTTCGGAAGTACAAGGCGACGACGAATACCCGGCATGCTTGGCCGGTTCACGAGAACGTGCTGAACCAGCAATTTACAGCCGACGCTCCGAATCAGGTCTGGATGGCGGATATCACGTACATCGGGACCGATGAAGGCTGGCTGGTTCTGGCCAGCATTCTGGACCTGTGTACGCGCAAGGTCGTCGGCTGGCACGTCGACGAGCGGATGACGAAAGAGCTGGCGATTCAGGCGCTGGAGAAAGCGGTTCAGCGAGAGCGGCCGAAGGGTGGCGTGCTGCACCATTCGGACCGAGGCAGCCAATATGCCTCGCACGAGTATCAAAAGCGCCTGCTGGCGTATGGGATGAAAAGCAGCATGAGTCGCAAGGGCAACTGCTACGATAACGCATGTGTCGAATCATTTCACAGCCTCTTGAAGAAAGAGCTGGTGTATCAAGAGAAATTCAGGACACGCGAAGAAGCGAAACGCAGGCTGTTTGAATACATCGAGATGTTCTACAATCGCCAGCGATTACATTCGGCGTTGGGCTATCAGACGCCGGTGGAATACGAACATACGTTTGCGAAGCTCGCATAATTTTTCTCGATTTCATGTGTCTACTCTCTTGACAG
>MOXJ01000095.1 GCA_002507565.1 Candidatus Reconcilbacillus cellulovorans | reverse complement strand
GTTGTAGGCGACCAGCACCGTCCGCGTATAATACCCGCGCGCCATCACGAAGCTGGGACGCACGCCGTCGAGATAGGCGACCGCCGCCAGAAAACGGTCCACCCGGTTGCCGTAGCAATCGCCCCAGTCGCACACGTTGCCGCGCGGCGGCTCGTAGTTCGTCGTCGCCAGCGCCCGGCCGGTCAGCCCGTCGAATACCGTCAAATATTCGGGCCCCGACAAAATGTAACCGCTGGAGTTCCGGTAATCTGCGTTCGGGTTGCCGATGACGGCGCCGGTGCCGTCGCGGGTGCCGTCGGCCGTTTTCATGACGACTTCGGCGCGCCCGTCGCCGTCGAAATCATAGACCAGAAACTGCGTATAGTGCGCGCCGGCGCGGATGTTGCGGCCCAGATCGATGCGCCAGAGCCGGGTGCCGTCGAGTTTGTACGCGTCGACATACACGTTGCCGGTATAGCCGGACTGCGAATTGTCCTTCGAGTTGGACGGGTCCCATTTGAGCACGATTTCGTAGCGGCCGTCGCCGTCGAGGTCGCCGGCGCTGGCGTCGTTGGGGCTGTAGGTGTAGCTGACGCCGTCGGGGGTGGTGCCGCCGGCGGGTCGCTGCAGCGGAATCGTCAGGTAATTTGTGCTCCAGACGCCGACCGTTTCGGAGGGCGCTTGTTCGACGCCGCCGACGACGGGTCGGACGTAGTAGGTGGAGCCGGCGGTGCCCTGGGTGTCGAGGAAATTGGTGCTGTCGGCGACGGGCGACGAGGTGATGCGGGTGCCGTTACGGTAGACGTGGAACGTTGTATTCATCGATTCCGTGCCGAGCAGACGCCAGCTG
>MOXJ01000094.1 GCA_002507565.1 Candidatus Reconcilbacillus cellulovorans | reverse complement strand
AATGGATCACTCACGTAATTTTGTTACCCAGTGGGGCTGTTATACAGCCTCCACGGGTTCTGCTGTGTCGGTGGAGGACGGCACAGGGCGGGAGAGCATCATCTCTAATTGGTTGTGTAAGGTGAGCGGATCTTGGGAAGACTGGTATGCCTGCAACCGTTGGGTTTGTTCCGATGAGAGCACGCCCGATTCGATTAACCGCGCAACGGGTGTTTTGGCCGTATCGAAGGTTTTCTTGACACGCGCCCCGCGCCTCTCCTTGCCGATCAGCTTGCGAGTGGGCAGGCAGAAATTGAAGTACCGGTCATGCAGGGCATAGATGGAGTTGAGCCACTCCACTTGTTCCGGGCGGTCATAGCGTTCGTAGCCGACCAGCTGGCGGACGAGAAAACCGTTTTTCTGCTCCACGTGAGCATTGTCGTTTTTGCGATAAGGGCGGCTGCGCGTGAAACGAATATGGTTCGAAGCACAGAAGGTTTTCAAATGGGCGTTTAAAAACTCTTGGCCGTTGTCACTGTGGATTCCCCAAGGCTGCATGGGCCACTTGGCGATGATGTGCTTGAGCTCACGAAGCACGGCAAGTTGGGATTTGCCGAGCAGCGCGCGTCTGCGGGTGTAGCCGGAGACCACATCGGTCACCGTCAGCGTATAGGCGAAGTGGCCGAGCGACGATCCGCCGTTGTGTTCGACTAAATCGATTTCCAGCGCGCCCGGACGCGTTTCATCCCAATCCTCAGCTAACGGCTTCCGCTTGCTCACCGTCGGTCTGGCCTTCGGAGAGCGGAGTGCGGATAATCTGCGAGCCAGTGTCGGGCGGCTAATCTCTTGCAACTGCGATATGACGGAATCGGTAAGGCGTAGGTGACCGTGCCGGGCAAGGGTCTGAGCTGTTTCGAGCAGAACAGGATGCAATCGCTCGGCACAAGGATAATCCAGCGCTTCCCAAACGCGCTCAATGACGGGCATCGCCTCCTGATAAGCTACGGGCCGATGACGTTTCGATTTGGTTGGCGTTAGCGCAGGAGGGTTCGCGAGAGTGCGGATAGCATGCTTCCGATGGCAACCCAGCACCTTCACAGCGTTGTCAAGGATTGCAGATTTCTCATTTCGCGATTTCGCTTTCTTGTATTGATCAGCCAACATACGGATCACTTCACGTCGTGTTTTCATGGACATTTTCAAAACACTTCCCTTCGGTAACATTTCGACGTGAGTGATCCGATCCCCCTTCGGTAACATTTTACCTGAGTGA
>MOXJ01000093.1 GCA_002507565.1 Candidatus Reconcilbacillus cellulovorans | reverse complement strand
GGTCCCTCCCTCCCCGGAGGAAATTCGCCTCAAGCACCGGATTGACGAGATTTACACGCAGTATCCGTTTCTGGGCTCCCGACGGATCGCGGCCATCTTAAACACGGAAGGAGAGCGTATCCACCGCAATACCGTGCAAAAGTACATGCGGGAGATGGGAATCGCGGCGATCTATCCCGGTCCCAATCTCAGCAAACGAAATCTCGAGCACCGGATTTATCCGTATCTGCTCCGCGGCATCACGATTGACCGTCCCAATCAGGTGTGGGGAATCGACATTACGTATATCCGCATGCGACACGGATGGATGTATCTGGTCGCGATCCTGGACTGGTACTCACGTTACGTGGTCGACTGGCAGCTCGATCAGAGTCTGGAAATCGGCTTCGTCATCGAAACTGTAAAACGCGCGCTGCTTGTGAACAAGCCGGAAATCATCAACAGTGACCAAGGCAGCCATTTTACGAGTCCACATTACATTGAATTGCTCAAAGACCAAAACATCCGCATCAGCATGGATGGCAAGGGACGGGCTGTGGACAATATCTTCACCGAGCGTTTTTGGCGCAGTCTGAAGTACGAAGAAGTCTATTTGCATGACTATGTGAGCCCAAAAGAAACACGCAAAGGAGTGAACCGCTACATTGAGTTTTATAACCATTATCGACCGCATCAGTCTTTGCAATATCGAACGCCGGCTTCGGTGTACATAGGGAATAACACCTGCACTTTTGCCTGACCTGTGTCTTCTGTCAGTGAACAAAAATCAGTCACCAGACCATTCCATATTTGGTTTTCAGAAAATCCATCGAACAACAGAGAGAGATCATGATGTGAAAGATTTCACCCCTTAAAATTCATGAAAAAATTGTCTTGACATCGTGTGCCACTATA
>MOXJ01000092.1 GCA_002507565.1 Candidatus Reconcilbacillus cellulovorans | reverse complement strand
CGTCAAGGCGCGGGATGCCGCGGGCAACGAGTCGGCGGCGAGCAACACGGCGAGCGCGACGACGCAAGCGTCCGGCGGCGGAGGCGGCGGTTCGCTGGTTGCGTTGGACCGGACGGGGTGGACGGTGACGACGTCGCCGGCGGGCAGCGGCGCGGCGAACATGCTCGACGGGAGCCTGTCGACGCGGTGGACGACGGGGACGGCGATGGCGAACGGGCAGTATGTGGTCGTGGACATGCAGGCGGCCAAGACGTTCCGGCGGATCGTGATGGATTCGACGGGGAGCAACAACGACTATGCGCGCGGGTATCAGGTATATGTGTCGAACGACGGGGTGAACTGGGGCAGCGCGATCGCGAGCGGCACGGGGACGGGTCCGGTGATCACGGTCGACTTTGCGGTGCAGACGGCGCGGTACATCAAGATCGTGCAGACGGGCAGCGCGTCGTACTGGTGGTCGATCCATGAGCTGAATGTGTACGCGGACGGCGGCAGCGGCGGTACGCCGACGGCGCTGGACCGGACGGGGTGGACGGTGACGTCGTCGCCGGCAGGCAGCGGTGCGGCGAACATGCTCGACGGACAACTCTCGACACGGTGGACGACGGGGACGGCGATGGCGCCGGGTCAGTACGTGGCGGTGGACATGAAGGCGGCCAAGACGTTTCGGCGAATCGTGATGGATTCGACGGGGAGCAACAACGACTATGCGCGCGGGTACCAGTCGACTTTGCGGTGCAGACGGCGCGGTATATCAAGATCGTGCAGACGGGCAGCGCGTCGTACTGGTGGTCGATCCATGAGCTGAACGTATACGCGGACGGCGGCGGTACGCCGACGGCGCTGGACCGGACGGGGTGGACGGCGACGTCGTCGCCGGCAGTCTCAGGTGAACCGGCGTCGAACTTGTTGGTGGACGACGGGGACGGCGATGGCGCCGGGTCAATACGTGATCGTGGACATGCAGGCGGCCAAGACGTTCCGGCGGATCGTGATGGATTCGACGGGGAGCGACAACGACTATGCGCGCGGGTATGAGGTATACGTGTCGAACGATGGCGTGAACTGGGGCAGCGCGATCGCGAGCGGCACGGGCGCGGGTCCGGTGATCACGGTCGACTTTGCCGCGCAGACGGCGCGGTACATCAAGATCGTGCAGACGGGCAGCGCGTCGTACTGGTGGTCGATCCACGAGCTGAACGTATACGCGGACGGCGGCAGCGACGGGACGCTGGTCGCTTTGGACCGTACCGGTTGGACGGTGACGACATCGCCGGCGGGCAGCGGCGCGGCGAACATGCTCGACGGGAGCCTGTCGACGCGGTGGACGACGGGGACGGCGATGGCGCCGGGTCAATACGTGATCGTG
>MOXJ01000091.1 GCA_002507565.1 Candidatus Reconcilbacillus cellulovorans | reverse complement strand
CAGCGGCACGGCTTGCGAGCCGGTGTTGACGATGCGCAGCTGCGGTTTCATCTGGTTGTCGGTGGCGCTCGTGTCGCCCACGCGATACTCGACGCGCAGAGTGCCGCTTGCGCTAGGCGTCGGCGTCGGTGTCGGCGTCGGTGTGGGCGTCGCTGTCGGCGTCGGTGTCGGCGTCGGTGTCGGTGTCGGCGTAGCGGGCGCACCGGCCATATAAATGTTCGGCGCGGGCGGCGTTGCCATGCCGTTGCCCAGGAAAAATCCCGTGTGCGGCGGCTGGTTGTACCCGACGTTCTGCCACGCGACGCCGAGACGATACACCGGGTCGTGCATCAGCGTATAAATTTTCGTGTTCGTCATGGCCGTCGTCGTGTACAGCTGCAGCGCCGTGTTGTCGCTTGTCCGCCAAATTACTTCTTCCCGCCAGTCGCCCAGCAGGTCGGCCTGCAAACACGGCGTCGACTTTGTGCCGTTGTTCGAGGCGGCTCCGGAAGCTGTCAGCAGATTGACCGTCGTGGAATTCGTATAATTCCATTTGTCGATCCGGTTGCTGTCCAGCAATTCGCGCGAGAGATCGCCGTCCCACCAAATGCCGAAATTGATCGAAGACGGCCGAGACGTCGAGATCCGCTGGCCCGTTATCGAATAGACGCCGCCGGGTCCCGCCGACGCCCACACTTCTTCGCCGGCGTAGCGCGGATCGATGTCCGCGGCCATCCCGCGCCCCGTGTCGACGCCGGTGTTGACGCCCCACAAAATCTGCCCCGTGCGCGCGTCGTGCACTTCAAATCCATACGCCGCCGACGTCGACTCGTGCACCTGGAATACTTCCAGCCCCGACCGGTTCGGGTTCAGATCACCGAGATGCATCGCGTCGCCGTGGCCGAGCCCGGTCGTGTACAG
>MOXJ01000090.1 GCA_002507565.1 Candidatus Reconcilbacillus cellulovorans | reverse complement strand
GTTTCGTGGCTTCCTCCACCGTTTTTCCCCGTTTGAGGCGCGCCTCGAAATCATCCCGCACGTCCGCCGCCAGGTCAAAATCAAAGATGTCCACCGGAAGAAACCCCGGCGTTTCGTCTCGGGCCTGTACATCTTCCGGCAGCAAACCGCATTGTTTGAGAAGATGGATGTAGTAAATTCGAATGGCTTCGTAGCCGTTGTTACCGTATTCATAAAACTTTTCATTTTTCTTCAATTTCTTGAACTCAGATTTATAAATCACGGTCCATTCTTCATCAATATTGTAAATATATACACTTCCACTATAATCCTCTGCTTGATAAAACCTAATCTTGCTGTACTCTGGAGGGACCGGAATGTGCCCCACAATCGGCCAGTCACCACTGCTGATCATGGCAGATGAGCCCCACAGAAAAGTCAATGACTCCATCCCTCGCAGTTGCTCCAGGGTATACGACTTGCTCGGGTCCAGCTTGTAAAGCTCATGCAGAGCATTATAGCCTTTCTTCGCCACGATCACCCTGCCATATCCGACATAGCCCGGCACCAGCTCAATCTGATACACATCTCCCGGTTTGAACCTGACTCTCTTCGCCATGTTTTCACGCCTCCGATCGGCACGCAGACTGTTCGACTCTCTGAACTTACTTCAATCCATCCTGCAACCTTTGCAGCACAGCCTTCCTAGCCTCGAAAATCTCAGGAGATGCCTCGCTTTCCCAGCGGGCCAGATCATGGGCGATGGCCGCTTCTACCTGGGGTTTGATTTCGCTCCGGATGCCTCCCCGCTCCAACTGCAGCGCCGCCAAAGCCAGATACACCGTCGTCATGTCGTCTTCATCCTCCAAAACAGATCGATACTTCCGCAGGACCAGTTTCGTGGCTTCCTCCACCGTTTTTCCCCGTTTGAGGCGCGCCTCGAAATC
>MOXJ01000089.1 GCA_002507565.1 Candidatus Reconcilbacillus cellulovorans | reverse complement strand
CTTGAAATTGATCAAGAAACGAAACGAAATTCGGAAACAGAGAGCCTGTTCCAATTCCGACAGCCATCGCGGCAAAAATCCACAAAGTCAAATACCGGTCCAGAAAGGATAATTGTTTTCCAGCCTTTTCACTCATTTCTTTTACCCCTTTTGTTTACTCGCATCTGACCAACAGCCCCTGCTTTTCCAATTCCTTTAACTTCTCGGACAAATCGGGCAAATGGTTTAAAGCAAAACCGGTTTCCTCCAATTTCTTCTCATTCAACGAATAAAACACCCATTGACCTTTGCGCGTCTCATGGACCAGTTCGGCCGTTTTAAGACGACTCAAATGCTTGGAAATGGCCGGTTGTGAAATATTAAATATGGGAACCAGTTCACAGACGCAGCAATCGCGCGTGCGCAACAAAGAGATGATTTTCAACCGGGTCGGATCGGCAAGAGCTTTCAGCGTATCGGCCAATTTCTCGAATTCCATGGCCGCCTGTTCACCTCAAAATGAAATAGTTATATAACCATATTGTTATTTATAATTGCAAAAAAGTCAATGCCTTCACTTAAAATGATATCCGGCGGGATCAGATGTTTTCGAACGATGAAACAAAAATGAAGCCGGCGCGATGCCTGCCGGCTCCAACAACCTTTAAGGTTTTACCGCTTTAATGATCGCGGATACGATGTAGTCTTCAATGTTTGCTCCGGGCAGCCAATCTTTAATAAATGTTCTCGACTCGTCTTTCGGTTCAATCGTGATCCGGGTATAACCGCTTTGCTCCAGGATCATCTTCAATTCATCGATCGATGAAGCTCCAGACATGCAGCCGGAATACGCATCCAGGTCATTTTTGATTTCAGGCGGCAGCTCTGCCGTCAACACAACGTCGGATATGGCAAGCCGTCCTCCCGGTTTCAGCACGCGATACGCTTCCCTGAACACCTGCGGCTTATCCGG
>MOXJ01000088.1 GCA_002507565.1 Candidatus Reconcilbacillus cellulovorans | reverse complement strand
GGGCGTTCCGGCGGCGTTTTGGGCGGACGTCGACGATGCGGTCGGCATTTTCAAGTTCGATCTGGTCGACCTGTCGAAAATATCGGCGACCGATCCCCTATTGCTGGAGCGGATCCGGCGCGACGGCGTCGTGCTGTACGAACGGGACGCGGAAAACGGCAGACCGGGCTGATGCAGCAAAGGAAGAACGGCCCCTTCCCCTTTTGTCTGCCAGGTCGTCCAGGAGCCCGTCGGCTGGAACGTGATGTCCTGGGCCGCGCCGTTGACGATCAGGCGACCGGTGCGCGCGGTGCTGACGCCCAGCGCGTAGCGGAAACGGATCGTTTTCGCGCCGCCGCCGTTGCCGTCGACGTTGCTCCATTGCAAATATCCGCCGCTTGCGGGGAAGTTGGCGAAGCCCGTGCCGTTAAATCCCGCGTTGTTGCTGTCGATCGTGACGCCGCCCCCGTACGTACCGGATTCCGCCTGGTAAATGTCGGGGCTGCCTCCGCCTCCGCCGCCCGATCCGCCGACCACGTAAATGTTGGGGACGGGCGGCGTGGCCATGCCGTTGCCCAGGAAAAATCCCGTGTGCGGCGGCTGGTTGTACCCGACGTTCTGCCACGCCACCCCGAGGCGATACACCGGGTCGTGCATCAGCGTGTAAATTTTCGTGTTCGTCACGGCCGTCGTCGTATACAACCGCAGCGCCGTGTTGTCGCTCGTCCGCCAAATCACTTCTTCCCGCCAGTCGCCCAGCAGGTCGGCCTGCAGCACCGGATTGCCTTTCGTCCCGTTGTTCGAATAGGTGCCGGTTGCCGTCAAAAGGTTGACCAGACGGTTGTTGTTGTAGTCCCATTTGTCGATCTTGCCCACTCCGACCGAACCGTCCCAGTTGTGGTCGAGCAGCTCGCGCGAGAGATCGCCGTCCCACCAGATGCCGAAGTTGATCGAAGACGGCCGAGACGTCGAGATCCGCTGGCCCGTTATCGAATAGACGCCGCCGGGTTCCGCCGACGCCCACACTTCGTCGCCGGCGTAGCGCGG
>MOXJ01000087.1 GCA_002507565.1 Candidatus Reconcilbacillus cellulovorans | reverse complement strand
TGTCACCGCCGGGATATAATTGACCCTGCAGCGCCGGAAAGAAAATGACCCACCCCTGTAGAATCGTCTCCCTCTGATGAGGAACACAGCAAAGCTTCAGAGGGGAGACCGATGCTAAGGAGTGGGACTGTGATCAGCTTACATGAACTTTACGCCAGTGGCAAGAGCATTCGGGAAATTGCCCGCATCACGGGACATGCCCGAAATAACGTGCACAAATACTTGCGCGCCAACGGCATTCCCGAACCGCGTTATCCCAAAAAGCGAGGATCCAAACTCGATCCTTTCAAACCTTTTCTTGACCAATCGATAGCTCAAGGGATTTTCAACTGTGAAGTGCTCTTGCGTCTGCTTAGAGAACAAGGCTATACCGGCGGCATCACCCTTATCAAGGATTATGTGAGACCGCGCCGGCCGCCGAGGAAGATCCCGGCCGTGCAGCGTTACGAAACGAAACCAGGGTACCAGGCGCAAGTGGACTGGAAGATTTGCCAGTACATTGATGTGGACGGAAATGTCCGCAAGATCCCGGTGTTTGTGATGGTGCTGGGGTATTCCCGTGCGATGTACATCGAGTTTGCCAAACGATGCGACATTCACAGTTTCTTGCGCTGCCTGATCCACGCGTTGGAGTACTTTGGCGGGGTTCCGCAGACCATGCTGACAGACCGGATGAAAACGGTCATTCTGGGCATGGGCGATGACCGCAGACCCCGATGGCATCCGCTGTTTGAGGATTTTGCCGCCACGGTCGGCATGATTCCCAAAGTTTGCCGGGTCAAGCGTCCGCAGACCAAAGGCAAGGTGGAACGGGCCGCCCGATTCATTGAGCAGAATTTCATGGCGGGCAGACGGTTTACGGATGTGGAGGACCTGAACCGTCAAGCGAGGCAGTGGTGCGACGAGCAAAACCGGCGCATTCACGGGACGACCGGGGACTTCCGCCAGCGGACCGTCTGGCCAAATACCGGTTTGAGGTGCGGAAAGTCAGCCGGGACGGATTTGTAAGTTATGATGGTGTGCGGTATGGGGTTCCCTGGCCGCACAGCGGCCGGGAAGTGACGGTGCGGGACGTGGGCGGATTCATCGAGATTTACAGGGAACAGCAGCTCATTGCCCGGCACAAGAAACAAGCCCAGTCGCGGACACTGGCGATGTGCGAACGACAGTATGCGAACCTCAGCACGACCCAAGGGAATGTGTACCCCAAGCCGCTGGGCATCCGGATTCCGGTTCAGGACGTGGAAGTGCGTTCGCTGGAGGTGTATGAGCGGCTGATGGAGGTGGGAACATGATCGAGCTGGAACAAGCCCGCCATCGTTTGGAGGAGCTGGGGTTGGGACAGGCCGCCCAAGCGCTGGATGCGATCCTTG
>MOXJ01000086.1 GCA_002507565.1 Candidatus Reconcilbacillus cellulovorans | reverse complement strand
CTAAGACTGACCAATTAACTAACAAGGATTTCCAAAGCCTCTGTCGAAGTACTAATTATCCAGACTTGACGGAGGTTTTGAAATGCCTTTGCCAAAAAATCGGGTGGTACCCGAAAAGAAAGTTTACTTCCGGAGTGAATTTCAACATTGCCCACATTGCGGAACCAGGCTGAAACGGCATCACACCGCCTGGAAGAAAAATATCATTACACTCCGTGGCGTGATTCAGGCATGGAATATGGCCTACCACTGCCCGAATCCCGAATGCGCTTATTCCAAAACTTATTACAGATCGGTCGAAGCCGATTCGCTGTGCATGAAACACACCTCTTATGGTTTTGATGTTCTGGCGTTGGTTGGCCAATTGAGGTTCAAATATCACATGACCATTGGCGAAATTACCGAGGAACTGAACCGCCGTGGCGTGGTCACTTCGGAGCGTAACTCACAAAGACTGTACGAGCGTTACTTAACCTTACTGCGTGCCAGTGTGACGGATCATGTAAAAACCATCCTAAAGCAAGTCGTTCAAGACAACGGAGGCATCATGATCTCCATGGACGGCGTTCAACCCGAAAAGGGAAATGAGACGCTGTATGTCATTCGGGAAATCTTCAGCGGCACCATTCTGGCCGCCCAAAACCTGAAAAGCAGTTCCGCTGAGGAACTGAAGAAAATGATTCTCCCGGTGATTGAACTCGGCTTTCCGATCATCGGGATCGTAACGGACGGCCAGCAATCCATCCGGATGGCCATGGAGTCGCTTTTGCCCGATGTTCCGTATCAATACTGCCAGTACCACTACCTCAAGGACATCGCCAAACCCGTTGTCGATCTGGATCGCAAGCTGAAGACCGGAATCAAGAAAAGCCTGCGCGGAATTCGCGAGATCGAAAGGAAAATTGAGAACGATTCATCCGCAGAAGCTGAAGTTGCCAAAGATTACGTTGCAGCGATCCGTTCATTGCTGCTCGAAGATGGAAACCCGCCGCTGGATCTGCCGGGAATTCGCATTTACGAAAATGCGCAAGCGATTCAGGCCTCATTGCAAAGATGCCTGGATAAAAAGGGGGACTCCTTTGCTGAAAAACGTTAT
>MOXJ01000085.1 GCA_002507565.1 Candidatus Reconcilbacillus cellulovorans | reverse complement strand
GACGACGCTGACGCTCCCGCTGTCCGAACGATGGGGCGGTTTCATCTCTTTCCGGCGCCACGCCTCGACTTCCCGTTCGTTTAACAGGATGTAGGTCGAGAAATGCCGGACCCGCGCCTTGACCAGGCCTTCCTCCGGCAGCAGCGTCTGGTCGGGTACTTTTTCCAACAAAGCTGTCTCTGTATTGAAGTGATAAATCGCCGGATCAAAATCCGATCGATTCAACAACGCGCGATCGAACCGAAAGGCGATCTCCGCTTCCTCAAAGGACTCCGGAGCGTAAAATTCGTACGGGGCAGCGATGTAGCCCGGCGTCTCCTCGTTCAGATACGGATTGCCCGGTCCGACATTGGCGATCGACACTCTCCGGATGTCCTTGCCGGCTACTTTCATCCGCACCGACGGCCATGCCGCCGCGTCTTTCTCCGCTTCGGGAACTTCGACGTCGATCGTATATCGTTCCTCCCCGTCCGCAAGGCCGTCGCCGTCGCTGTCGACGCTCAGCGGATCGGTGCCGTAATTCAACTCCTCACCGTCGGCAAAGCCGTCGCCGTCCGAGTCTTCTTCCAGCGGATTCGTGCCGTACAGCGAGATTTCTTTCCCGTCGTCCAGGCCGTCGACGTCGGAATCCGCATACCGCGGATGCGTGCCCCGC
Organism: Candidatus Reconcilbacillus cellulovorans; assembly: GCA_002507565.1. GTDB lineage: Bacteria > Bacillota > Bacilli > Paenibacillales > Reconciliibacillaceae > Reconciliibacillus > Reconciliibacillus cellulovorans. Next base: position 515 of record MOXJ01000085.1, on the reverse strand, counting down.
GCAAGCTCGTCCCGATCCGACAGGCCGTCGCCGTCCCGGTCTTCTTCCGCATCCGGCACGCCGTCGCCGTCCGTATCCCGCGAAAGCGGCGAAGAACCGAGCTTGCGGATTTCATCGGCGTCGCTCACACCGTCGCCGTCCGTATCCGCACAAGACGGATCGGTCCCCCAGAGGCTCTCTTCCTCATCCGTCAGACCGTCGCCGTCGGTGTCGCTCCACGCCGGCAAAACTCCCCGCACCGATTCGTCGACATATACCCATCTTTCCTCCGACTCAAGAAGCGAACCCCAGGCATCGAACGCGATCACCCGATAGGCGTAAAAACCTTTTTCCAATGCTTCCGTGTCGGTATAGGACGTCTTCGTACTCGACGAGATTTCCGCAATTTTTGTATATTCATTGTCTCCTTCTCTTTTTCTCAAAATATGATAATTCCATGCGTCATCCAGATCGCTCCACGAAAGCACAAAACCTTCGTCCCGCGTTTCGATCTCCAAACGCAATGTTTCCGTCCG
>MOXJ01000084.1 GCA_002507565.1 Candidatus Reconcilbacillus cellulovorans | reverse complement strand
CCGCCTATCACTTTACCAAGAAGGGAAGCCCTTGTCTACCCCTTTTCTTCCTCGCGTTCCTTGCTCTCAACCCTGCCCACGAATATTTTACTCATACCCTCCGTTTGCGCTGGGCCGACGACAACAGCGAAAAAGACGCGGCCGACTGCTCCCTCCGTCGTCCGCCGTCGCACCACGGCGGCATATGAAATTTGCAAATCTCCCCCGAATCCAGTACAATGGGAACAGTCAACCATGCAAAGCAAAACTCACCCCGCGGACGGAAGCACCGTCCGGACCGGGTTGTCGGTTGTGCGTTTAGCTTGCGCACGACCGGTCGCTCGGCTCCGGGCGGTTTTGTTTTGTGGTACAATACTTGTAAGCGAAAGGACGAAGGGTGTTGGTCGAACGGCGAAATCAAGGTAACGACGACGAGATGGAAAAAGACGGCCGCAACGCTCCCGGCGGTCGGGATCAGACCGGACTGCGGAACACAAATGCTCCGGCGGAGATCACCGCTGCCGAGGCGGCAGCGGCCGTCGAAAAGGCGGCTCATCCCGGAGATGTGCCGGCGACGGGCGAACGGCCTTCGCAGTCGACGCCAGCTGCATCGTCATCGGCCGAATCGACGGCTGCATCTTCACCGGCCGACTCCGCCGGCGTCCCTCTACAACCGCAGGCGCCTGTCGTGTCTGGGCCGGCGAAGCTCGCCCTTTCGCCTGCATCGTCTGCTCCGGCCTATCACGTGCACGACCTCGCCTACCGCGGCCTTCTGTCCGTCAAGGCGGTGTTTCTCGATTTCCTGCGCTCGTTCGTGCCCGCCGACTGGGTGCGCGACCTCGACGAAGACAGTTTCACTCAGGTCGAGTCGACGCTCGTCCTGCAGGACCTCCGCAAGCGGGAACCGGACGTCGTCTGGCGCGGGCGGCTGCGCACCGACGGGCGTGAGATCGTCGTCGTCGTGCTGGTCGAGGTGCAGTCGACGGTCGAGACGAAAATGGCGCTGCGGCTGCTCGGCTACATGACGGCGATCTGGCAGAAGGAAGCGGAGGAACGGGCGACGGGTTCGCCGACGGAAGCGCAAGGACCGTATGTGTCGACGGGAAAGCTGCCGGCGATCGTGCCGATCGTGATTTACAACGGGAAGCGGCCGTGGACGGCGGCGCGGCGGTTTCGGGAGCTGATCGAGGGGGCGGAGC
>MOXJ01000083.1 GCA_002507565.1 Candidatus Reconcilbacillus cellulovorans | reverse complement strand
TCCCTCAATACTTTAAGTTTTTCTTCGCTTTTCTCGCTTTTTCGCATGATTTCATCTTTGACATCCAAAGCCCCCTTGGATAGGATTTGACGAGAAGTGAATATTTGGCATCGAACCGGTTGGCGGGAATAGAGGTGCGAATCACCCCTATTTCAAAACCGTATGGTCGCATTTGGATCTCCACATGAAACCCTTGCGGTTTACCCTCCCATGTCTCCCTGGGTCAATGCCCTCACATTCCTTCGTTCTACCTCTCAAGGGGTGGAGGCCAGGTAAGCTCCTAAACGGGGTCCATGCCCTTATGGAATAGATTACCCCCGGCCTATCCGTGCTTCGTTTGTCAAAGATCAACATGTGATTTGCGATGAAGCGACAGCGGTGTCACCAAACGGTAGATGAATCAGGCCGCCGCTGGCAGTTGAGCCTCCCGATGGGGGCCCAGCACCTTGCTGGCGTCATAGTCCTTCCGCTTGCGGCCCAGTTCAAACAAGACACGTATGAGCTTGTTGCAAATCGCGATGATGGACTGCTTCTTCTTTAGCGAGTTATCCCTTCTTGTTGTGAAATAAAGGTGTAGTGCCCGAAACTCCGGATTTTTGGCGACCATCGTCAGTGCTGCCCGGAATAGCAAAGCTCGGAGGCGAAACCGACCTCGCTTGCTGATGGTCGTTTTCCCTTTATGTAGCCCGGAACTGTTCTCCCGCAGGCTCAGACCGGCGTGACGCACGATTTGCTGGCTGTGGTCATAACCGCTCAAGTCGCCGACCTCCGCCAGGAAACCGGCCACGGTAACAAGACCGATGCACGGGATGCTCATCATGTGGGCAGCGCCCGGAATCTGTTCCACCAGTTTCGCCACCAGTTCCATCAGTTGCTCCATCTGCCGGCACAGCATAGCGTACTGCTCCAGATACATGGCCAGCTCATGCCGGGCCGCCGCAGCGCCTTCGGTGAGGCCGATGGACTTACGTGCTTTCTGGCAAAGCAGTTCGGCTCTTTTGGGGCCTACGGCTCGTTTGATGTCGTTTTGCTTCCATACCGCCACAATCGCCGCCTCACCGGCCGCGACGATATCCTGGGGCAACGGAAAGTGCTTTAGCGTCACGAGTGAGGCCTTGCCTTCCCAGTCTTTAAACACTTGCCGGTATTCGGGAAAGAAGCGATCCAGCCAGTTGTGGATTCTCCCCTTCACGCGGTGCAAATCCCCG
>MOXJ01000082.1 GCA_002507565.1 Candidatus Reconcilbacillus cellulovorans | reverse complement strand
GCTTGTGACGGTGCCTTTTCAGCCTGAGCTTCCTCCACAAGATGTATAATTTTTGAAATGGTCGTATCTTCAACTCGTTTTGTGATTTCGACTTCGAGCAAACCCTCTTCGTTTATCGTACCCGCAAAAACTTCATCTCCCGGCGATTTCTCGACCGGAACCGACTCACCCGTAATCGCAGCTTGATTCACGGAGGAACGTCCTTTGACGACCCTGCCGTCCATGGCAATCTTTTGACCGGGCTTCACGATCATAATATCCCCGATATCAATGTCATTTACACTGATCAGCATTTCTTGATCGCCGCGGCGAATTATCGCTTCTTTAGGAGCCGCGTTCATGAGCGATCGAATCGATTGACGGGCTTTGTCCATCGAGAAACGTTCCAGCGCTTCGCTGATCGCAAATAGAAAAACGACCGTTGCCCCTTCGCCCCATTCGCCTATGGCTGCAGCTCCGATGATCGCAATGGTCATCAACGTATTCATATTGAAATTAAAGCGGACCAAGCTTTTGAATCCCTTGACAAACAAAGCATATCCGCCTATGACAATGGACAAAGCGAAGGCAGCCACAGAATACGGATGCTCTTCCCCCAAAATCCATCCGGCAACGAGAAAAATGGCTGACAAAACCGTTGTAATAGTGGATTTTCGTTTCCAAAACGGTTCTGACTCAATCGCGCGCTGCTCTTTTTCCGGATAAACCTTCAACCCTTCAAACGCCCCGGCTTGCTCCAATTCCTGAACGCTGGCTTCCCCATATACCGTTATTTTGGAAGCACCAAAGTTCACCCGTGCATCCTGGACCTTGGGCAGGGCCTTTACATTTTGCTCAAATTTCGCGGCGCAGTTCGCGCAAGTGAAACCCTGTACGCGATATACGCTTTTTTTGCTTATATTTTCAGACATTTACTTTTTCCTCCTTCCCGTGTCTCAGAGCCAACAAAATAAGCTGTCTCACGTGTTCGTCATCCAACGAATAAAATACCAATTTACCTTCTTTTCGATACTTCGCAAGCCCCATATTGCGAAGCAGCCGAAGATGGTGCGATGCATTAGCCACAGTCGATCCGATGATGTTCGCGACATCACATACGCACAACTCGTCTTCCTGGCATAATGCTAACGCAATTTTCATCCGAGTGTCGTCCGCTAATGCCTTGAAGATTTTCACCATATTTTGTGTACTGATTGAAGAAAGCTGTTCCTTTACTCGATTTACCTTCTCTTC
>MOXJ01000081.1 GCA_002507565.1 Candidatus Reconcilbacillus cellulovorans | reverse complement strand
GCGCGGGTATGAGGTATACGTGTCGAACGACGGGGTGAACTGGGGCAGCGCGATCGCCAGCGGTACGGGCACGGGTCCGGTGCTGACGATCGACTTTGCCGCGCAGACGGCGCGGTATATCAAGATCGTGCAGACGGGCAGCGCGTCGTACTGGTGGTCCGCGTATGAGCTGAATGTGTACAACTAAGACGAAACGAAACATGCGTGAGGAAGTCCCCCATACCGATGCGGGGGACTTCCTCACAAAGGAAAGAGGGGTTCAGATCGTAAATGAACAAAAAGCTTGCGGTTTTGCTGATTTCGTTTTTGATCTTCAATCCAGTCGGCTGGGGCCCGGCGTCTTCCCCGCCGTCTGCGGCCGCCGCGGACACCTGGCAACTGGTCTGGTCCGACGAATTCGACGGACCGAACGGTTCGGCGCCGGATCCGACGAAATGGAATCTGATCGATGCCGGAGGCGGATTCGGAAACAACGAGCTTCAGTATTATACGCGCCGGCGGGACAACTCCTACCTGGAAAACGGTTCTTTGGTCATCGTCGCTAAAAAAGAAAACTACAACAACCACGCTTATACTTCGGCCAAACTGACCTCCCAATATAAAGGGGATTGGAAATACGGACGGTTCGAGATTCGCGCCAAATTGCCTTACGGTCGCGGCATGTGGCCGGCGATCTGGATGATGCCGACGGATTCCGTCTACGGCGGCTGGCCGAAAAGCGGCGAGATCGACATCATGGAAAACCGCGGCGACCAGATGAACAAAGTGTCTGGTACCATCCATTACGGCAACGACTGGCCGAACAATCAATGGTCGGGGGCGGACTATTTCTTGCCCGCCGGTCAATCGTTCGCGGATGCGTATCATACGTTCGCCGTGGAATGGGAAGAAGGGGTTATTCGCTGGTATGTCGACGGTGTATTGTATTCGACCAAGACGAGCTGGTTTACGCCTTCCGCACCGTATCCGGCTCCTTTCGACCAGAGGTTTTATCTCATTCTAAATCTGGCGATCGGCGGACCGAACACGCCGTTTACCGGTTTTACCAACCCGGATGATTCCGTCTTGCCGCAAAAGTTTTACATCGACTACGTGCGCGTATATGCCAAAACGTCTTCCGGCGGCGGTTCGCTGGTTGCGTTGGACCGGACGGGGTGGACGGCGACGTCGTCGCCGGCGGGCAGCGGCGCGGCGAACATGCTCGACGGGAGCCTGTCGACGCGGTGGACGACGGGGACGGCGATGGCGCCGGGTCAATACGTGATCG
>MOXJ01000080.1 GCA_002507565.1 Candidatus Reconcilbacillus cellulovorans | reverse complement strand
GATGAAGATGCGACAGAAAGACAAAGTGACGACGTTGGCCGCTTCTCCTCCTGTATGGGGTCCGTACCGGTACGTAGATATTTTGACATGGGGAGAAAAATACGTCACAGTCAATGGTGTGACGCATAAGTTGTGGATTGTATATGCTATACCGAAATCACCCGGGGGTGGACCTCCGCTTTATAGAGATTACGAACCGTTCTATATTACAAATCAACCGACGGAGTGGTCGCAAATTCAAAATAAAGTTCTGAATTTGCTTCTTCAACGAGCAATCGGGGAAATTCCCATTATCAAATGGTTGCCTTATGATTATTTTTGGCCGGAAAGACAAGGATATACAAGTTTTAGCTCATACACAATAGATCCTTGGTATACTGTGAGCATGAAGTATGTATTTAAATATTTTCCTGCTAGCGATATATGGTTACTTACAGCATCATCTAATAATGTTGAGATTACGGAGGTTCATACTATAAGATCCTTTATTTATGGACAAAATTATCAAATTACAAGAGAACCTGAAAGAATTGTTTATGGACAGAACTACTCGAACATCGAAGTGATTGCAGCACAATCTATTGGCGGCTATATCATTGATCCGGTTGGCACTATTACTTATACCGGATTTGACGGCAGCCGTAAATTCAGCTTTACTCCGTATTATGCAGCTTATGCAGCGGATTTGGCTAGATAAAAAAAGCCCAAAGAAGTTAGACATGAATTGTCTTGCTTCTTTGGGCTTCTTAAATAATTTCAGGAGGCTAGACACATGATCCGTATAATCGGAAAACTGATTCCTTATGTTTCACTGATGGTTATTCTCATCGGCGGTTTCATCTGGATTCGTTCTTACTACTACAACCGCACCTTCTCTGGCATCCTCGAATCGCACGACATTCGCCCCCAGGACGTCAAACTGTCGCTGGAAACTTCCTACGCCACCTACTACCTGTATGAAAGAAAACGGGACGACGGCCTCGCCGACATCGGCATCTTGAGCATCCAAAGCGCCTCGCAGCCGATCGCCGAAATTCGGTCGGGGTATAAATTGGCCAATCAGTTTGAAAACACCTTTGATTCCACCCGTAAGGTTCAGCATGTCCAGGCTTTTGGCCGCACTCTTGTAATGCCGGGTATGCATTCATTCCTCATCACCGGCGGCGTCGTCCGGGACACGACGCCCGAGACGAAGATCCGCATCAAAAGTCCGAGCACCTATTTTCTCCACAACCTCGGCGTCTACATTGAAAATTCCGATTTCGAGATCGACGCCAACCGTCTGGAAGTGGTCTATGAATAACCATCGACGGGCGTCCTTACGGCCGACAGACTTCGACCGGGCAATCGGCGCACCGGCAGATCGACCGAAGATACGACAGATCGCGGACGGCGACCGTCCCGTGGCGCACCGAGACGGCGCCGGCTTTTTTCAGGTCGGCGAGCATGCGGTTGACGCTTTCGCGGGCGGCGCCG
>MOXJ01000079.1 GCA_002507565.1 Candidatus Reconcilbacillus cellulovorans | reverse complement strand
GGGGGGGGGGGGGGGGGGGGGGGGGGGGGGGGGGGGGGGGGGGGGGGGGGGGGGGGGGGGGGGGGGGGGGGGGGGGGGGGGGGGGGGGGGGGGGGGGGTTTTTTTTTTTTTTTTTTTTGCGGAGTCGCGACCGCTTGACACAACGCCGGGGGGACGGAAGTTGTCGCACAAAACTTGCCGGAGAAAGGGGGTTCTAGCCCAAACACCGCAGACGATGAGGTTTTCGATCAAGTTGTTGAACTTCATGACATCAGAGGGGAAGGGGTGTGGGACATTCCGCGTATCTGGATTCCGCAGGTTGCAGCGCAGTCTTTGGAAGTATGCCTCGGTCAAGGACGTCACGAAACGATAAGTTTGGATGAGAACGGTTGGGCGGACCTCGGAGCGTGGGCGGAGGAGGGGATGTTGGAATTCCGTTACCGGTCGCGCAGAAAGTCGCGCATCGAGTTGTTAGTTCAATTGCAAATGATCTACGAGAGAATACATTAACGAATGCTATATCCATTCCTCTTGGTGCTGTAAGAGGGGGATATACCGCTTACAAAGCGGCTACAATGGATTTACCATGTTACCAAGAAGTGTTGCTCAAAAAACTGCTGTTGGAGCGACGAAAGGGCTTGCAGTAGGGTACATAGGCGGAAATGTACTTGCTGAAGTTTCAAACAAAATAGCAGGCACAGAAAAATGGTTTGACAATACACTTATAGGAAGAAAGATTGATAACGGAAAGTAGAAAATTGGCTTCATAAAGCTATTGGGGGTGGCAGTTATTAATCTTGTGGAAGTATGCACCTGTTCGGCTTTAAGTTCTGAGTTTGAGCCGATCGATAAAAGGAGTTTGTTTTGTGATTTAGATGATAATGTAATAATATGGGGAAAAATAGAAAAAGTAAAAGAAGATTCTCGAATAAAAATGGAATGGTATAATCCGAGTAGGGTAATGGTTTTTTCGATAGATTTAAGTCTAAAAAAGACACCTTCCAGCCGGCCTTTTCGTTATTTTTGGGGTTTCATGGAATTGAAACTCCTAAACTTCCTTGAATGTGAAAAATATGGAGTATGGAGTTTCATCGTGAAACCTTTTAATTTAAAAAAAGAATTTAGGATAGTGAATTCTGTTTGTTATGATTATAGTAAAAAATTTATTAAGACAAACTTTATAAGTATAAGGAGATAAAGCGGATGAAGAGGAGAGCATTAGTTTATTTTATTACAACAATAGCATTTATATATTCTTTAATAGGTTCCTTAGTATTAACAATATTTAGAGGTATTTTTAGAGGGGTTTTGGAGAGTTATTCGCTTGAGTGGGTATGGACTCTTATACTATTTGTCATATCTGCTCTATATTTAACATATAAGATAAATAAGATAATTAAAAATAGAAAGAAAAAAGATGATGCTTAACTGTGTTTGAATTGGCATCAGAACTGCAATAAAAGCAAGGATTTGGAGGTTACGAGGATTGAAGTTTTTTGCCGGCCGGGGCGGGAGGAATGACCGACCTTTCGAGATGTCACCCATGTATGGACTTGTCCTTTTCTAGCATTGATACAATTTCTTGCGTCATCTCGCGGAACATCTCCAAGAATTCACCGGTTTCCCCTTCCTGGGATTTGATTTCCGGATCCGGTATAACCTCAAACCATTTATGGAAAAGTTTCTCCATAAACTCCTTGGCGAAATGCTCTGTCACGATTCGATCAATGTAATCCGAAACCGATAGAAGCTTTTTCCCATCCCTAAAAAGTATAAAATCCCAAAGTCGTATATCGTCGTTATCTATGATTCGCAAAAACAATGCTTTCGCTTCTGGTGTCATC
>MOXJ01000078.1 GCA_002507565.1 Candidatus Reconcilbacillus cellulovorans | reverse complement strand
TGTCAATCGTCTGTGAAAATGTCACCTTAACTCGTCTGTGAAAATGTCACTTTTTGAATGTACCAAGTCACCGGTCAGGTGACTTGGCCTGGCGCGAAATTTGTGTTACGCTGAAGCTGCTTTGGACTCCATGCCAACCTCCATGGATGGTTGGCGGCGGGCTTGCGGGGTGGCGCAGGTTCCGCCTTTTTTGTTGGAGTCGCAGGATCACGTACCGGCTTTTCCGTCTCCTTCAGCGCGATGGCCTGACCATGATGCCATACGAGCACCTCACCGGTGAGCGTCTCACGCACCTCAACCGTTGCTCTGGCGTCGAAACGGAACTTGCAAGGCTTGGCGAACGTATACACCTTCCCGTTGTATGAGAGCGTGTTTCCGTGTCCCAGTTTTCGGTACTTGCGGGCCGTGAACACATGCTCCAACTTGACGGACGGATCCGGCTCCATGTATGCCGATTCCGCTTGTTTGGGCTGGACGGCAAACTTGCGATTGTGCTTCTCCAGCAGCTTGGGCAGCGCTTCGTTGGCCTCCTCGATCGTCTTCACGCCGAGCAGCCGCAGCTCAATCACCAGGCGATCCTGAAACGTCCCCCAGAGGCGTTCGATGCGGCCTTTCGCTTGCGGCGAGAGGGCCTTGATATGCTCGATGTGCAGCTCCGCCATTGCCTTGCCGAAGTCGGATAGCGGTTTGGTTTCGCCTGCCAGTTCCTGCTCAAGCGACTGCGTTTCATGGGGTGACCGGAAGATGGTATGTTTGTCGCTGTAAAGCCCCAGCGGCACGCCGTAGTTCCGGATGCCTTGCATCATGACCAGCGAGTAGCCTTCGCGGCATTCCGTGGGCCTGAACACGGCGCCAACGACGGTACCTGTCGCATCGTCGATGGCGGCATGGAGGGTGAAGGACGGTGCCCGATCCTCCAGCCAGGCGTAAGGCGTCGCATCGATCTGCCACAGCATGCCCGCTTGCGGCTTTCGCTGGCGCGGTTGATGAGCCTTCTTGCGCCGACGCGGTTTGGCTTGCTTGATGCCTTTGGACAGTAAAATGCGTCTTACGCTGGGTGTGCTGAGCTTAATCGATTCGTGTTCCTCCAAAAGCTCCGCAAAGTGGCAGTTGTTGCTGCCGTGATACGTTGTGGTGTACAACTCGACGACGTGATCTTTGACTTCCTCCGGGATCGCGTGTTTCGGCTTTCTTCCCCGATTACCGTGGGCCAGTGCCTGGGCGCCTCCTTCTTCCACATATTTCTTCTTCAGCCGAATCACTTGCCGGACGCCGAGTCCGAGTGCCGCCGCTCCTTCCGCGTTGGTCATGTGTCCGTCGAGGATTTTCTCCACCACAAGTACCTTTTTCCATTCTGCTCTGGTCAATGTCACTCTCTCCTGTCCCATAGTGACATTATCTCAGAACAGTTATACCGTGACATTATCACAGAACAACGACA
>MOXJ01000077.1 GCA_002507565.1 Candidatus Reconcilbacillus cellulovorans | reverse complement strand
ACACCGACACCGACGCCGACACCGACACCGACGCCGACACCGACACCGACACCGACACCGACACCGACGCCGACACCGACACCGACGCCGACACCGACACCGAGTTCTGGTGGCTCTAGTCCCGGTTCAGGTTCCGGTGGTTTTGTCATACTTACCCCATCGCCCGATGGTAAAATTGAAATTATCGGCGGTAATACGGTGGATGGAAACGAGCTCAAAAAAGAACTCGAAAGTAATACGAACGTAACGATTATTGTGAAGGGAGATACGGTTTTCTTACCGGTCAGCGCACTTGTCGGGGCTAAAAAAGGCACCACACTAGAAATCGTGATGAATAACGGCGCCTACATCTTACCGGTGTCGGGGGATTTACTCGACCCGCTGCTGAAAAGACTTGGAGTAAAAGCCGATGATCTTACAATCAAAGTTGAAATTCGAAAAGTCACGGGCGCTGATGCTGCAAATGTCGAAACGCTTGCGCAACAGCTCGGCCTTACTCTTCACTCGTCGCTGACCGACTTCCAACTGACAGCCGAAATCAAAAACGGGACCACCGTTGCCTTGAATGAGTTCGGACGTCTCTATGTCAAGCGAAAATTACCGCTTTTACGGAAACCAGGACCGAACGCAACGGTTGCTTTGTACGATCCGTCGTCCCGTCAACTTCGTTTCGTGCCGTCAACGTTTGACGACAAGAATGCAACCTTTATGCGGACGGGCAACAGCATGTATGTGGTAGTGGAAGGTAGCCGCTCGTTCGCTGACGTCCGCGGACACTGGGGCCAGGCAACGGTTGAAGAATTGGCTAGTAAATTGATTCTGAACGGAACGGATGCCGGCCGGTTCGAACCAGATCGCAACATCACTCGTGCAGAATTTGCCGCACTTATTGTTCGCACGCTTGGCCTTTCAGTCAACACGGCTGGTGAAGTAGGCTTCTCCGACGTCGACTCCTCTGCTTGGTATGCTGATGAGATTCGTACGGCCTACCAAGCCGGTCTGATTGAAGGTTATGAAGACGGCACGTTCCGTCCAAATCAATCGATCAGCCGTGAAGAATTAGCCGCGCTGGTCATTCGTGCTCTTGCCTTTGTAGGTATGGACACGTCAGCGACCTCTGCGGACATCGAATCGCTCACGGCGAAATTTGATGATGCCGTTGACATCGCGTGGGCGAAAGCGGAATTGGCCAAGGCGGTAAAACTCGGCATTATCGAAGGACGTACCGCCACGATGCTCGCACCTTCCGCAAACGCAACGCGTGCAGAAGCGGCGATAATGCTGAAGCGTCTGTTGGTTAAGTCTGGGCTACCGGGTTGGCGGATACGCGCCATTGTCGCGTGCATCCGGCGCCCGGCTCCGGGCGGTTTTGTTTTGTGGTACAATACTTGTAAGCGAAAGGACGAAGGTCGTTGGTCGAACGGCAAAATCAGGGTATCGACGGCGAAGCGGGAAAAGACGGCCGCACCGCTCACGGCCGCCGGGATCCGGCTAATCCGGAGAACGCGCATGCTCCGGCGGAAACCACCGCTGCCGAAGCTGCCGCAGCCGTCGAAAAAGCGGCGCATCCCGGAGACTTGCCGGCGGCAGGTGGACCCCTTTCGCGATCGTCGCCGGCCGCATCGCCGGCTGGGCCTTCACCGGCTGATGCCGACGGCATTCCGCCGCAGCCACAGACGCCCGATACAACCGGTCCGGCGGAGCTTGTCCCTTCGCCGCCCGTCCCTGTCTATCACGTGCACGACCTCGCCTACCGCGGCCTTCTGTCCGTCAAGGCGGTGTTCCTCGACTTCCTGCGCTCGTTCGTGCCCGCCGACTGGGTGCGCGACCTCGACGAAGACAGCTTCACCCAGGTTGAGTCGACGCTCGTCCTGCAGGACCTCCGCAAGCGGGAGCCGGACGTCCTCTGGCGCGGGCGGCTGCGCACCGACGGGCGCGAGATCGTCGTCGTCGTGCTGATCGAGGTGCAGTCGACGGTCAAGACGAGGATGGCGCTGCGGCTGCTCGGGTACATGACGGCGATCTGGCAGAAAGAAGCCGAGAAGCGGACGCCGGGAGCCTCGACGGGGTCGTCGGGATCGAACGAGTCGCTGAGA
>MOXJ01000076.1 GCA_002507565.1 Candidatus Reconcilbacillus cellulovorans | reverse complement strand
GATGAAGATGCGACAGAAAGACAAAGTGACGACGTTGGCCGCTTCTCCTCCTGTATGGGGTCCGTACCGGTACGTAGATATTTTGACATGGGGAGAAAAGTATCTTACTGTTGATGGAAAAACACATCGACTATGGATCGTTTATGCTGTCCCCAAGTCTGGAGGAGGGCCCCCTCTTACTCGAGATTATGATCCATTTTATGTCACTAATCAACCAATAGAATGGAGTCAAGTTCGAGATAAAGTATTAAATTTATTAGCCCAAAGAATTATTGGAGAAATTCCTATCGTCAAATGGCTACCATATGATTATTTTTGGCCGGAAAGACAAGGATATACTAGTTTTAATTCATATACAATAGATGTAAGATATTCGGTAAATATGAAGTACGTATTTAAATACTTCCCAAATGATTTATGGCTTCTAACAGGATCAGCAAATAACGTTTATTTATATGAGAGACATTCAATTGTTTCTTTCAATGTTAATAATATTAAAGAAATATCGAAACCATCTGAAAGAATTATTTATTCAAATAATTATTCTGATATTGAATCTATAGCGGCAAGATCTGTTGGTGGCTATTTCACAGATGCAATTGGATCACTAACTTATACTGGATTTGATGGGAGTCGTAAGTTCAGTTTTACTCCGTACTTTGCAGCTTATGCTCCTGATTTAGCCAGATAAAGTTATTGTTAATACGTCCGTTTTAAAGGAGTCGGTCGTCTTAAATCCGACTCCTTTAGTTATTATTTTATTATTAGATAAATACGTAATAGAATATCGAAGAAATATCATATTCCTTCAAGGAAAAGTTATAACCCCAAGTAATCGTATGATTCAACTTCAGAGCCACCTATCTTCGAGAGAAGGTAATCCACGTGAATTCTACCCCAATGACATTGCACTTTTGGAGCTTTTGTGAAATATGATATAATATTATCAATAATTAATAGTTCATGTTAGTGAGGAGGATCGACCATGATCCGCATCATCATCAAACTGATTCCTTATGCACTGTGTCTGACGATCTTAACTTGCGGTTTCCTCGGGCTGAGTTGGTGGTATTACCACCGCACCTTCTCCGGTATCCTGGAATCGCACGGCATTAGCCCCCAGGACGTCAAACTGTCGCTGGAAACTTCCTACGCCACCTACTACCTGTATGAAAGAAAACGGGACGACGGCCTCGCCGACATCGGCATCCTGAGCATCCAAAGCGCCTCGCAGCCGATTGCTGAAATTCGGTCGGGATATAAATTGGCTAACCGGTTTGAGACAACCTTTCGTTCTGACCAAAAAGCTGTGTCTGTCCAGGCATTCGGCGACATTTTCATACCATCCCGCATCCAATCGTTCCTCATCACCGGCGGCGTCGTCCGGGACACGACGCCCGAGACGAAGATTCGCATCAAGAGCCCGAGCCGGAACCGGCTATACGAACCCGAACAGTT
>MOXJ01000075.1 GCA_002507565.1 Candidatus Reconcilbacillus cellulovorans | reverse complement strand
GGTCCAGTATGGGCTGCGGGAGATCGTCCGGAGTCCTGTGACGATGGCCTAAATGGGATGCTGAGGTCTCTCCTCCTACCGAGTCTTGACACGGACTCGATATTATCGAAAATAGATTTGAGCCAATTTGTAAATACAGTATAGATCTTAGAAATGAAGGTTCGTGTGATATATTGGTTTGGATAAAAGAAAATATAAATACGACAAAGGGAATTGAAAGGAATATTATGTGCTCCTTATCACTTAATCTATAGTATTTGTAAATATAGATATTAATGGATTTTTGGTTTTCGGAGTAAAAGTTTGTTCTATTCAATATTTTGAGAGTTAAAACAAGAGAAAAGATAAGAACAATAGGATATATGATATATCCATTAATCCATTTAGAATATGGAAATAAAAAGTAAGCTTGAAAGGTTAATATAGCGATAAAGAGTAACAAGAAAGGAATCTCTATTATTTCATGGTTTCTCAGTCTCATGATTTCACTCCTCATCGTATTTAAAAATATTGTTGCTCCCTCTCTCCATTAATATTAAATACCATGCAACGTGTTTCGCAAGTTTGAGGGTACCCACCTGCTGTGCTGAATGATCACAGCCGTATAGTGGAAGAACTCCTACAGCAACTGTGCGATCGTATACGCTTGATGCATCGTCTCGCAATAATTCTATTTAAATTGCTTATACAGTTTGTACGTCAGAAGTTTGATCAGCAGATTCATATTTGGTAAATGGTCATCATCTCGTGAGGCTTGTTCCAGGAAGTCGCCTTGTCGATTAACCAGATGTCCTCAACCATGGTTTATCGACAAACTGTTTCTAATACCCTTACCGGAATTTGCTTGTCACGGCCTTTCACCTAGGCATGGTCACTGCTTTAATAGGAGAGATGTTCATGAATGCATCTTTTTCTTCCAGATCACGAATTCGTTTCTGAATGTCATGAATCGCTAGGTTATCAGGCTTCAGTTTTCCGATGCCCGGGAATACCTACTGCTCCGGTCCCCTGGTGACCTGCGCCAACCCAAGAAAAAAGGCTGGGTCAAGAAACGGAACTGACCCAGCTTACTATCTTACCGGTTGTGCATGCAGAGTTGAAATTTTTTCGGGAAAGACTCGCATTTTTTCAGAGATGAGAGGAGGGGGGACAGTCGCCCCCTCCTACTCGATTCCGTTTTTTACGGAGTGGGGCTGGAAGCTCCAATCATCATTCCAATACCTGCACCGGCAAGCATCGAATCCTTCATAATTGAATGAAAATCGCGGGTTTCCACGGATCCTGTCAATCTCCCTACAGTGTATATGGTCATTCCGACGGGGATGCCGACCATAAAGCCAATCACACCACCGGAAATTGCCCCCAAAACGCCTCCGCCTTTAACTTCGTTTAATTTTTTCTCGTCGAGTTCATAGAATGAAGGCATTTTTAAATCCTCCCTCAATAAATTAATGTTTTCTTCGTTTTTCTCGCGTTTTCGCATGATTTCATCTTCGACACCCGAAGCGCCCTTGGATAGAACTTAATGAG
>MOXJ01000074.1 GCA_002507565.1 Candidatus Reconcilbacillus cellulovorans | reverse complement strand
CACTAGCGTTGCACTAAAGCTACCATTGGATTCCTTATAAAGGAGGTTTCATCTATACCAACAAATAGAGCAAAATATTTACATTTGCATTTCCTGGTCCAGCGCCAAAAGGTGAATGACGCCATAAACGTAGAGCATGTTACCAGGAAATGTAAATCTCGGTTGTGCTATTTCACAATCAGTCGTGCCGGTTTTAGCTTCAGCGGATGCTTGCGTGGTCGGCCCCGCTTGCCTTTCTTCACGCGCCCTCTGCTGGTGCGACTCGGCTGACGATTCAACGCCTGCAGAAACGCTTCCCAACTCAGGCTCATGTAAAGCCTGAGCAACCGGAGCGCTTGCCATGGTGTACGCGTTGTTCCGGTCATGTGTTTGACGATGAGCACCAGCGCGTAGGCCGTCAGGGCAAGGTACATCTGCGTCCAGACCGCTTCCGGATCATAGCTGTACAGTTTCACCAGCTTCAAATGGCCTTTGATCCACTTGAAGAACAGCTCGATCATCCAGCGGTGTCGGTAGACTTCGCAGATTTGCTCCGACGTAAGGTCTTGCACATTGGTGAGCAAGCGGTACGTCTTGCCCTGGTCATCGGTGAATTCCACCAGGCGAAGGTCCGCTGTTTTCACCTCGTGGTTCCATCGGAACGCCATGCGGACATCCGCATCGCGCAGCACCTTCGCCCCTTCCGGAACCGGCCGTTCGCGCAGGATCTCCACCCTGTTGCGCTGCTGGATGCGCGCCACAAACCGCTTGTTTTGCTCGGTCCAGCGCGCGAAGTTGCCGTACACGATATACCCGCGGTCCATCACATGGATGGCATCATCGTCCACCACCAGATCCATCACGACTTCGGAGTCGGCTACATCCGCCGTGGAAGCGATGATTCGCTCCGGGTAAACCGTGTCGGGATCGGTGACGATGAGCCGGGTATGCATCTTCACCGCATTTTTGTGTTTCGAGCAGTACGCCCAGCGGCCGACAATTTCCGGCAGAGCGAGCTCCGTGGAATCGATGATGCGCAGTCGGCCGAGTCCCGGGATGCCCTTGCCGTCTCGGGTGAGCTCTTGCAGTTTGCAAACGGCATTTAGAAACAACTGCTGGCAGTAGATGTACGGCAAGGTCCGCAGCTTGCGGGAGATTTGGGACTCGCTGATCGACGGAAGCCCGAGGTACTCTTGAAGCACGCTTGAGGAACGCAGATGTTCGGTGATGACCGCATAGCTGCTGTGTTGCTTCAACTGAGCTTCGATCATCAATTTCACGAAAATTGCGACCGTGAGCTTCTGCGTGCGAAAATCCAAGAAATCATGGCGTTTGCTATCGATGTCGAGCAAATCGAGACATTTACAAATCACCTGGTCGCTTGGTATGTTACCCATGCGTTTGACTCCTTTGTTGTGGAGTAGGGTAACATGCCTACATCTCAACAATAGGAGTTTTTTTATGCCTTGAACAGGTGAAATGCATCTTTATCTTGCAGAAATAGGAATTTATTCAACCTAACTTTCTTGGTGTGAAGTTTGATGCAACGCTAGTG
>MOXJ01000073.1 GCA_002507565.1 Candidatus Reconcilbacillus cellulovorans | reverse complement strand
TTTTTGCGGACATGGGTGCCACGCTCATTGTCACGTTGAATGGGTTACGTTTGTTAAGAACCAAGGAAGAGTGATTTTTGTTGGATACATCTACTTTGCGGGTGGTGTCAGTCACGCTGATATTACCCGCAGTAACAAGTTCAGTCATGAATGGAAAAGGATTTTTTCGGCACTATTAATGGAGTGGTGGAATGAATTGGAGCAGCTTTTTGTTTGTTTTGTTGGCGGCCTGCGCGAATGTGGTGGGCGGGCTGATGTTTGTGTTTAAACAAAATTGGTCGCGAAGAGGACTCTATGCGTTAATGGCGATGAGCGCAGGTCTCTTGATGGCGATCGCTATTTTGGATTTCATTCCAGATTCTTTGGAGCATGAATCTTCAAGCCCGGTATTTATTCTCTTGGGCATGCTTTCCGTTTATTTTTTTCAACAATATGTTGCAGGGCATTTTCATTACGGCGAGGAAACTCATGTTCATGACCACGTCAAAAGTACGACAGTGGGAGCCATGGTGGGAATGCTCATCCATACATTTTTTGACGGGTTATCGATCGCGGCCAGCTTTGATGTTGATTTTGGTCTGGGTATTACCGTGTTTATTGCCGTACTCCTTCATAAAATTCCGGACGGATTAACCATTTCATCCATCATTTTTACCCTTCTTCAAGACCAGAAAAAGGCAATAGGAGCCGCTCTCTTATTAGGGGTATCTACTCTTGCAGGTGCCGTTACGGCATTTGTTCTTTCGGATTTTTATTTGCCGGGCGAACAGACAATCGCTGTCGCCATTGCATTCTCTTCAGGGATTTTTCTGTATGTTGCGGCGACGGATTTGCTTCCGGTGGTGAATGCTGCTGGAGACCGGCGTGCTGCTCTTTTTTTATTCGCTGGCATTCTTTTATACTTTGCCCTTCAATGGGGTTCAAACTGGCTTGCCCCTTTATAAGTTATTGAAAAAAATACGAATTCGTAGTAATATGAAGGTGTGAAGATGTATTGATATTAAAGTACACGGGGAACCTAACCTTATGGAACAGATTTTGGAACTCTTTTTGAAGAACGGATTGCGGCCCTTGAGTCTGCTCCCGGAAATGGCCGGTTTGGAGCGCAAAGTTAACCGGTCCGAGATTGCCGTACTGTTGATGCTGCATTTTCGCGGTGAGATGACGATGTCCGCGCTTGCTTCGGAACTGGGGGCGCCGCTCAGCACCATGACAAGTCTGGCACAACGGCTTGACCGCAAAGGATTGATTAAACGATACCCTTCCGATAAGGATCAACGCATCATCCTTGTCCAACTTACCGAAGAAGGAATGCAGATCGTTTCGCAGGCAAGGGCGATCATTGAGAAGGTGTTTGCGCGCGTGCAGGCTGCGCTCAGCCCCAATGAGCTAAAACAATTTCTTTCCTTGGCTGTAAAGATAGGAAAAGCGTTTTTTTAGATTAAAACTACGATTTCGTAGTAAAGGAGGGTGCCGGATGAGGGTCATTATTTATACCGGGAAAGGCGGGGTCGGGAAAACAAGCGTCGCCGCAGCTACAGCGGTCAAGCTAGCGGAACAGGGTTACCGGACTTTGATTTTGAGTACGGACGCGGCGCACAGTTTGTCCGATTCGTTCCAAGTCGCCCTTGGCAGTGAACCGGTACGGATTAGCGAGCGGCTATGGGGGGTGGAGGTGGACAGTCTCCGGGAAACCGAAAAGCATTGGGGCGCTGTCCGGAATTGGCTGTCCGGATTGATGAGTTGGGCCAATCTGAATGATATCACCACCGAGGAAATGCTCGTTTTTCCAGGAATGGAGGAGCTGTTCAGTCTCATGGAAATCAGGCGCCATGCGACGAGCGGTGACTATGACGCCATCATCGTCGATTGTGCCCCGACGGGAGAGACGTTGCGGTTGCTCAGCTATCCGAATCTGCTCCGTTGGTGGCTGGAGAAGGTGTTCCCTTACGAGCGTCGACTATTGAAGGTGGTGCGTCCGGTCGCGAAAGTCGTCGCGGGAGGTTTGGAACTGCCGGGTGACAACGTGCTGGATAGTCTTGCATCATTGGTTCGGCAATTGGAAAAACTGCAAAAAATCATCATTGATCCTGCGATGACGTCTGTGCGTGTCGTCGTCAATCCCGAAAAAATGGTGATCGCCGAAGCAAGGAGGGCTTTTACCTATTTGAACTTGTACGGATTCAACACGGATGCGATTATTGTCAATCGGGTATTGCCTGCGGAAGCCGGCACCGGGTACTGGTCAACCTGGCGCGACATTCATCTCAAGTATGAGGAGGAAATACGCAACTCCTTTAGCCCGCTTCCTATTCTCCGCATCCCTATGATGGAGTCCGAGGTATACGGATTGCCGATGCTCAAACGGATCGGTGAAGCGGCATTTGCCAATACGGATGCCGCGGCGGTATTGTACCGGGGCAAAGTGCAGGAGATTCGCAAGGAAGAAGACGGTTATGTTTTGGAACTGGTCCTGCCGTTTGTCCAAAAGGATCAGCATCAACTCAGTCAAAAGGGCGACGAACTGACTGTACAGGCAGGTCCATACAAGCGTAAGGTGCTTCTGCCGCGAACGCTGCTGGGGCGAGAAATCACAGGAGCGCGTTTTACAGAGCAGAAGTTGACCATTCGTTTTGAAAATAAGACGATATCAAACCTTCATGAGGATGATGAATGAAATGAAAGAGGAAGAGATAGTGAAAATTGTGAGCGACATTTTGAAGCTGCGCAGAACAATCTTGGCCGCACTTTCTCCGGAAGAGGTGCGGCAGCATTTTATTTCGTCGCGAAGAGTAGCGCTTTTGGGAGTGAAAGCTATTTTGCAACACGCGATCGATTGGCTTGACGAGCATGCAGATGGCAAGGCACATCAGGAGAAATCAAGCAGGCCGATCGAGATTACTCCGTAATCATGGAGGTGAGTGGGTTGATGTATGCCCAATGACGATACATGCCGACATGTCGTTTTTGTAAGCGGTATACGGTTTCAAAGGTTTCATGGAG
>MOXJ01000072.1 GCA_002507565.1 Candidatus Reconcilbacillus cellulovorans | reverse complement strand
TTGGTAACCGCAGCCGGGAGGCTGCGCTGAACCTGCAGGAGTCAGCAGAGGCCATAGTACGCCGGTACGGGACGCCGGAGGGCGGAAGGGCCGAACCGAAAGGAGAGAAGAAGCCGATGCGTTCGTGCGATGAGCCAAGACAGCCGAAAACCCCGCAAGGGGGCTGCCGGCGGGAGGTAGCGGTGAAGCCGCAAGGGACCGCCGGAGCGCCGAGCCTGTCGCCGGCACAAGTCGAATCTTCTTCTCGCGAAGGCCATAGCGACTTGCTGGAGCGGATGCTGGAAGGCCACAACCTTCGACTCGCCTACAAGCGGGTTGTTCGGAACGGAGGAGCCCCCGGAGTGGACGGGGTGACGGTAGCCGAGCTACGAGAACACCTATGGACACACTGGGAGACCGTCAAGGAACAGCTTCGTTCGGGAACTTACAAGCCAGCACCGGTCAGACGGGTGGAAATCCCCAAACCCGGAGGCGGGGTGCGGCTGTTGGGCATCCCGACCGTGATGGACCGCTTTCTCCAGCAAGCCCTGCTGCAAGTGATGACGCCGATGTTCGACGGAGGCTTCTCTCGCCTGAGCTTTGGATTTCGGCCGGGAAAACGCGCCCACGACGCGGTGCGGCAAGCCCAGCACTTCATCCGGGAAGGGTACCGCTGGGTGGTGGACATGGACCTGGAGAAGTTCTTCGACCGTGTGAATCATGACATCCTGATGGCGCGGGTGGCGCGGAAGGTGAAGGACAAACGCGTCCTGAAACTGATCCGGTCTTACCTGAACGCGGGCGTCATGATAGGCGGGGTGGTCCATAACACGGAAGAAGGCACGCCGCAAGGGGGGCCCATAAGTCCGCTGCTGGCGAACATCCTGCTGGACGATCTGGACAAGGAACTGGAACGAAGGGGACTGCGGTTCGTCCGATATGCGGACGACTGCAACATCTTCGTGGCCAGCAAGCGGGCGGGAGAACGCGTTATGGAATCGGCGATTCGCTTTGTGGAAGGCAAGCTGAAACTGAAGGTAAACCGGGACAAAAGCGCGGTAGACAGACCGTGGAAGAGGAAATTTCTCGGGTTTAGCTTCCTGGCGGACCGGCAGGCGACCATCCGATTGGCGCCGAAGACGCTGGAACGCTTCAAGGAACGGGTGAAGGCCATGACGTCCAGATCGCGGCCGGTTTCCATGGAGCAACGGATCCAGGAGCTGAACCGGTACATCACGGGATGGATCGGGTATTTCCGGATTGCCGCGGCGAAGAATCACTGCGAATCCCTCGACCAGTGGATACGGCGACGGTTGCGAATGTGCCTGTGGAAACAGTGGAAACGGGTGCGGACGCGGTACCGTGAGCTTCGGGCGCTTGGCGTACCGGAATACATGGTCCATATCATGGCCAACTCTCGCCGCGGTCCATGGGAAATGTCCCGAAACTTAAACCATGCCCTGGACACCCGCTATTGGCAGGCGCAAGGGCTGCGCAGTTTGCTTGATCGCTATTTGGCATTTCGTCAACCATTCGGAACCGCCTAGTGCGGACCCGCATGCTAGGTGGTGTGAGAGGACGGGGGCTAGCCGCCCCCTCCTACTCGAT
>MOXJ01000071.1 GCA_002507565.1 Candidatus Reconcilbacillus cellulovorans | reverse complement strand
GTCAGTGTCAAGCTAGCGTGGGCAGTTATCTAAGGTCTTGGAACGCGGACCCCTGAAAGAACCTCTGCCTTGTAAGCGCTTTGCTTTGTTTTTTCGTTCAATAAATGTAATTTGTTTGAATTTTTTGCTGTTATCCGCGAAGAGCTTTTAGCGCCATCCCCGTTGTGCTGCTTTGCTTTGGTCCTTGCAGTAAGCGAATCATTCCCGTAATACAACCCTTAACCGGTTGCGTCGCGTTCTTGAGCAATTGCCGCATGTTTATGGGCTGCTGTGACGTTGCCTGCTTACCCGCATACCCTTTAATCGTTCTTTCAACCCTGACGGCTTCTTTCATCCTCATCATCGTCCTCAGCATCGCTCTGACGCCTCGCTCACTCCAACTGTACCCGCCGCGCTTCGTCCGCTTGGCGAACACACGCATCTGCGATTCCGCGCTTCCCATCGGGCGCATACCGTTTGTGTCGATTCCTTTCGCCTGGAGTATTTTTCGGTAGTCGTCCAAATGCTTCTCGTGCCGCTTCAGATAGCTTTTATACAGCTTCCAATCCTTCCGGTTTTCTTCCGCGATCTCTTGCTCCGACACGCCTGCCAAGGCCGCCATAAGCGCGGCTGCGTCCTGTTTCGCCAGTGACCGTCTCACGCTCTCCCACACCTTCGGCAAATGACCGACAAACCGTTTCAAATCGCGCGCCACATGAAAGCGGTCCAGCATGTACAGGCATTGGTGAAAGTAGGATGTACATTCCCCGATCCACGCCGCCCCGTCTCCGTTCACCACAAGCCACGTGCCCTCATCGATTTCGTAACGCTCCACCAGAAAGTCCCCGAACCCTTCCCAGAAGTCGCCGCCGCTCGTATGCAGGTAGTGCTGCTTATTCTTCAGCCGCACTCGCTTGCCGATCTTCTCCCAGCCTTCGTGTACGACCGCAATCGCGTTCTCCATCCCGCGTTTCTTGCTCCGTTGCAGTTTCGTGTACAGTCCATCCACTTCCACGAACAGCACACGGGCAGCGCGCCGTTCCACCGCTGGCATCGGCTGTTCCGCACGCTCCAGCAGTTTTTCCCTGATCGCCTGGTGGCTCAGCACATGGTAGCCCAACAGCTGCTCCAGCCGCTTGGCGCTGTCCCGGTACGACGGTCCTTGGCTGGCAAATGCGATTGCGGTCTCTTCCAGGTGCGGACTGACTTTCCCGCGTCCTTCGAATTGCAACAGCTGATCCAGCAGATACACGTGTTTGCCGCTTCTGCGGTCACAGTACAACCTCCGCTTGAAGCGCACGTTCCCAAACACCGTGTTGACGCTTGTTTCACGCTCGTCTTTTACTCGATAACGCTCTCTGTCCCGTTGCTCCAGGATCTGCTGATCCAGCGCCTCCAGCGCCTGCTTCATCGCACGAGCGAATTCCTCCTGCATTTTCCGGAAAATCCATTGCTCCAGCTCTTTCATCGTCGGTATTGTTGTGGTAAAGTGGCTCACAGGAGCTTCCTCCTTCTTGGTGCGTGTTTTGGCAAACTCACTTTACCAAGGGAGAAGCTCTTTTTCTATGTTCGCTTTTTCCAATTCCTACACCCACGGAAATTTTACACTAAC
>MOXJ01000070.1 GCA_002507565.1 Candidatus Reconcilbacillus cellulovorans | reverse complement strand
CTTCTCATTAAGTTCTATCCAAGGGCGCTTCGGGTGTCGAAGATGAAATCATGCGAAAACGCGAGAAAAACGAAGAAAACATTAATTTATTGAGGGAGGCTTTATCGTGAAACATCGTCGAATGAAATGGATTTCTCTCTTCCTCTCTATGCTTCTTGTTATGACCGTCGTCCCCCCGGATGCGCATGCCGCCAAACGGACGATCTCTCAGGACGGCTTCACCTTCGACATCGTCCGCGATGACGCCGCCTTTACGGAAATCGTCACGAAGTACGAGGGAGACGAATACCGCGGCATCTTGGACCGTTCGACCGGCAACATCACGATCGAAGTGACCGGTAAGGACAAAGAGCGACACAGCTACGAAGTGCAGGTGGAAAACGCCGATGGATCATCTTTCTCAGCCGTATTGAAAGACAAAAAAGACAAGCGGGAATACCGCTTGGGTAAAGATAAAAAGAAGGTCCGTGCGCAGTTCGTGATCGCGCTGCCGATCGCCATCGGCCTGATCGACGCGCTGGTCATGGCGCTGCTGGCGGCGAGCGCGACGATCGTGATCGCCGGCGTGACGTATTATGTAGCGTCGAAAGTCATCGAAAACGTGAAAAGGTCAAGTTATGATTATTTTATGGCGGTCATCCGGAATAACGATGTCTATATCGGACCGGCGATTGATTATAGTACTGCCTTCACAAGAGTATACGGAAATGGAGACATATGGTGTAGAACTCAGATTCTATGCCAAACCATAGCTTATAATGTTAGTTATACTTATAATACTATCATAGTTAATAAGATTCCAAATATATCAGATAAGGAAAGGAAAACAGAGATTGAGAAGAGAGCTGGCGTAATTGGGCCTGAGATACACGGTAATGGGTCAAGTGGATATTACTTTCATTATCACCCTAAGAATTTTATATATAGACCTCATTGCTTTTATGCATAATTATTTATAAAGTAATTCTTCTTTCTCGCGATTAATCTGCTTTAGGATTTCTTTAAGGTAAAGTGCGATGAAGAGAGGCGAATTTTAATGAATATTATAGATTTATATCCTCAAACTCACTCGTTCGTATTTTATCAAGAACGTACGTTTGATTCAATCATGACGTATATCAATTTTCATCCTTTTGCATCGTTTTATGAAAATTTATTTATTTTTTTAAAAAGAGAGAGTATGCATGAATTTCAGGATAATAAAAATCGAATTCCTTTGATCATCCGGACGATCTTCTATGGTTATACTTCCATTTTGCTTATTGATTCTCAAAAAGGGGAAATAATACAATTTCCACTGAGGCGTGTTCCGAACTTCGTCTCGACCACGGAAACTGGACCCTGGTTTTATTACGGCATTTTTCGTATTAATAATAATATCAAAAATTTGCATATTTATTGTTTCGACTGCCTCACGGGTGAAGACCGCACCGCCATCGTCATCGAAGGAACGTGTACCTTCGGCGTCCTCGATACCCTGCTCGTCGGCCTTGACGACCGGCACGCCCTAATCTTCGACTCCAGCCCCGGCCCGCGTCTCGGCTGGTTTTTCCAAACCCGGCTGCTCGTCGACTTCGACGACGGCCGAACTTATCCCGTGCCCGAAGATCTGGACGGCGATTCGCTTGCCCGTCTC
>MOXJ01000069.1 GCA_002507565.1 Candidatus Reconcilbacillus cellulovorans | reverse complement strand
GCTAGAGTAAAGGGCTGGGGATTCCAGCCCCTCCTCATCAAACCGTACGTGAGGTTTTCCCTCATACGGCTTTCCGATGTTCGTCATTCATGTGCATGCAACTAGCAGAGCTTCTTTAGTCCACAGACATTGGCAATGTGTTTCACTTTGTGCCAGCAACTACGCCAGTTCCGCCGCTGGTGCTTTTTCGCGTACCAGCGCGTCAACCGCATAAGAATATACCAGTCCAGCTTCGCCATCTTGCGGTGGCTGTATGCCGTCATGTAGTAATTCTTCCATCCTTGAATCTTCGGATTTAACCAGTCCACGTGTTCTTGAATCGACTTGTGCCGCATGGTCGCCGTTCCAAGCCGTTCTCTCACCACTTCCCGAATGTGCTTCTCCGCTTTCGCGCTCAGCCATTGCTGCGTGGTGTAATACGCCTGGTTCCGCGACGTCGCCGCTTTCGCCTTCCGGTGATGCAGTCCAAGAAAGTCAAACCCTTCCTCTCCTGTCCACATCCCCACGATCCGCGTTTTCGTCGGGTGCAAGGTCAGTTCCAGACGTTCCATAATTGCCCTAACCAACTGGTAGGCGTGCCGGGCGTCTTTCTTCGTCTTGCACACGATGACAAAATCATCCGCGTACCGGGTGAGTACCCCGACTTCCTTCCCGTGCTTTTCCCACAATCGGTCGAAGTAGTTTAGGTAAATGTTCGCCAATATCGGCGAGATCACTCCTCCCTGCGGTGTGCCGAGGTCCGAACGTTTGACGTTCCCTTCCTCCATCACGCCTGCCCCGAGCCATTGCCGGATCAGCTTTAGGACCCTTCGGTCGCTGATGCGCATTTCTACCAGCTTCATCAGTTTCTCTT
The DNA here is from genome assembly GCA_002507565.1 of Candidatus Reconcilbacillus cellulovorans. GTDB lineage: Bacteria > Bacillota > Bacilli > Paenibacillales > Reconciliibacillaceae > Reconciliibacillus > Reconciliibacillus cellulovorans. Next base: position 1,060 of record MOXJ01000069.1, on the reverse strand, counting down.
GGTTGATGTTGTCGAAGTATCCTTGGATGTCGACGTCGACTACCCAGTTCCCTTTCCGGTTGCAGGCTTTGCGTATGCGTTCCAGCGCCTGCTTCGCTCCACGCTTGGGGCGAAAGCCGAAGGAACAGTCCTGGAAATCCGCTTCAAAGATTGGTTCCAGCACGAGTTTGGTTGCCATCTGAATGACACGGTCCCGTATCGTCGGTATGCCAAGCGGCCGTTTCCTCCCGTCCGCCTTGGGGATGTACTGGCGGCGTACCGGTTGCGGACGATATCGACCCTCCCGGAGAAGGCGTTGGCATTCTTTCACAAAGGCGATTTCGCCCTGATTTTCGATATCCGCGATGGTTTCTCCGTCGACTCCTGCCGCTCCACGGTTCGCCTTGACTGCTCGCCATGCCTCCCATAACATATCCGTTCGATAGATCTTGTCATACAGTGCGTGGAATCGTCGCGTCTTGCTCGTCTTGGCAGCATGACCTAGCTTTTCTTGGAGTTGTTGAACTTTTTCCTTCGGTGTCGTTAGCCGTCTGGCATTCACTCACTCGTACCTCCTCGAAAAGCATGAACAAAGCAGGGGTCCTTCCCTCCCGCAGGTTGTGTTGTCCTGCGTTCCTCGGTACTATAACCCCCTCGGACTCCCTTCCTGCAGGCCGCTCACTTCACCTTTTGGGCTTATAGAGTGCCTCTTTACGGAATTGTTCCGTGCAGGGGAGGGTCTCCCCAGTTCACGGTATCTTCTTTCATGTCGTGCCGCTCCCTCTACGCCGGAGGATTCTTCGCTGCCGCTCCAAGTTCCCAGCAGCTTCCGTGGCCTTCGCCCATGTACGCGGGGCTCGGCTTCCTCTTTTCCCTCTTGCGAGGCCTTTTTGACGACGCGGCAGGATTCACTTGATGTTACGGCCTGACATGTTGCTCGCCCTGTCTCTGACGGGTACTTTCGTCGATACGCTTCTACGCACGGATTTCGCCGTACGCAGGCATCCTAGCTACACGGGGGCTTGGCCCCTCCCGTGGCCGGACTTTCACCGGCTAGAAGATACGTGCTTTCTGGGCACGC
>MOXJ01000068.1 GCA_002507565.1 Candidatus Reconcilbacillus cellulovorans | reverse complement strand
GGTTATGATGGGGATGTCAAGAACATTTGACATTTTGGGAGGAATCGGGATGAATCCTTTGTGGTGGGCCGTATACCTCATGGCTGCCCTGCTTGTCGTCCTCGCCGCGCTGATCGGATTCATGCTGTGGTCGCTGGCCAGGCGGGGAGACGAGAGAAGCGCCCTGATCAAAACGAAGGCCATGTCCGCCGCCTTCATCGGGACCGTGGCATTGCTGGCGCTGGAGACGATGCGCCGTGCGGCGGCCGGGGAGGCCGACACGAATCCGCTCCTGCTTCTGGTGCTGGTGGCGTTCATCTATTTGGCGTCCCTCGTGTTTTACAAAAGAAAATACGGTGATCTGGGGTGAAAAACCGGATCCGGGAGCTGCGGAAAGCGTTGGACATTTCCCAGGAGGAACTGGCCAAATTGTGCGGGGTGTCGAGGCAGACGATCAACGCCATCGAAAACGACAAATACGATCCGTCGCTGCCTTTGGCGTTCAAGCTGGCCAGACATTTGCGCACCCGCGTGGACGAGCTGTTCATGCCCGAGTGAAGAAACAGACCGGTCGTCAGATGGCCGGTTGCAAGAAGAAGGAGCATGCCGCTTTGTCGGCATGCTCCTTCTTGTTGCAGCATTTCCCTGCGCTGTGGTAATGTCGGATTGTGCGTTTTCCACCTTTTGCCGAAAGGATGAACCCAATGAACGCATCCGATACGTTGCAGAGAAGAAACAAGCTTCTGGTGAATATCATCTGGGGCATGCTCGTTCTCGGCGTCGCCGTCGATTTCATCACGGGCGCCTCCACGGAATCGATTATCACCTTGGCCGTCACCGGGGTCATCGCTTGCGGCACCGCTACCGTAATGACCTACAGGAACTGGTTGTCCCGATATGTCATGTTTTTTATCTCCATTATCCTTTCCGGACTGACGGTTTTGCTCATGGTGACGGACCCGGTGATCACCACCTGGTTTCTCGTGTTTGTGACGCTCGCGATCATGACGCTGTACAACAGTTTCCGGGCGATCGCGTTCACGACGCTTTTGGGCGTCGGGGTGACCGCTTTCTTCGTGGCGAGCGAATACGGGGTGGTTTTTGGAGACAACCATCCGGTCACGATCTTTCTCTATCTGCTTCTGGTCGCATCCCCGCTTCTGGCTTCCTCGAAATTCGCCGAACGGCTGCAGGCCGAGGCGGAACGTCAGCGCGAACAGGCGCTGGCCGAAAGGAATCGGGTGCAGGAGATGATGGTGCGCATTGCCGCGAGCCTTCGCGAGCTGAACGAGTTCAGCGCGAATCTGAAACAGAACATTTCCACCACCCGGGCCATTTCGCAGGAAATCACCACCGCCTTCGGACAGCTCACGTCCAGCATCGAAACGCAGACGAGGAGCATGGCCGATCTGAACGACGCGATCCAGGGCATCGAGCGGTCCGTGGAATCGCTGGCCGCAAGATCGGCGGACCTGAAGGGGCTGTCGGCCAACACCGAGCGGCTCACCAAGAGCGGCAGGGAAGAGACGGTCGCGCTTTCGGACATCATGGAACAGGTCCATGGGATGATGGCGCAATCCGCCGCCCTCATGCAGGAGCTGAGCGAATACAACCAGAAAATCCACGAAATCGTCGCGGCCATCAACCACATTTCCCAGCAGACGAATCTGTTGGCCCTGAACGCCGCCATCGAAGCCGCCCAGGCCGGCGAACACGGCAGGGGGTTCGCCGTTGTGGCGAACGAGATCCGCAAGCTGGCCAACACGTCCCAGGAGTCGACCCAGGAAATTCGGGAAATTTTGGAGCGGATCCACGAAAAAACCGACCGGGCGGCGCAGCAGGTGGCGATGGGACGGCAGTTGACCGAAAAAAGCCGCCATGCCGTCCGTCGCGTCGCCGAAATCATGAACGAGCTTTCCGAAGATGCCGAAAAGGTGAAAGATCAGGCCGACCAGGTCGAGGCGTCCGCCGCCGAGGTCCTTGGCCGTTACCGGAAATCGGCGGCGGAAATCGCCGTCCTCGCCGAGACGACGGAGAGCAACATGGCGGCCGTCACCGAGATGGCGGCGAGCATTTCCGACCAGGAT
>MOXJ01000067.1 GCA_002507565.1 Candidatus Reconcilbacillus cellulovorans | reverse complement strand
CCGGAGCAGGTCTTCGCGCAGTCCGAATCGCGTTTGCATGGTATCCCGTCCGCTCAGGAAAAGAGTTGCTCTTTCATTTTGGAAGAAACTGCTTTGAACAGGGCGAGATAGTCGCCGACGATCCGATCGTAAATTTCAAAAGCATTTTCTTCACTATAAGTATGGGTGATCAAATTCCGGTCTAAAACGATCTTATTCCAGTCATACGGCCGGTCCAAATAACCCGCGGCAAAAGCCTCGCGAAACACAACCTTCGGCGTGTTCGCCTCGAGGCCCTGTTCGTTCAGCTTCCATTTCAGCAGCTTCCAGCATAATTCTCATAAAAACTTCCCGGACGTCGTCTTCCATGTTTCGATCGACGCTCCCTTGCTCGAACCGGAACGCTTTGTCTTCATTCTAGCGCGGACGCCGATCCTTTTCCACCTGCAGCCCTTTCTTCCCTTTCCGCATAAAACCGCTGCATGACGTAAAACGCCGGTTTCCTGTACGTCTTGTCCGCGGACAACAGCCCCTTCGTGTTGTAAAAATTCTGGGTGACCGGGTGCAGGCGGCGCGGGCAACGGAAGTCGTACAAAATCCACGGGCTCGTCCCTTTGACGTACGGGATTCGGCTCAACACGCCGACCTGCCGGCGATAGACGTCGAGCTGGCAGTCTTCCGTGCCGAGGTCGTCCGCCGTGCCGCGGTGGCCGGCCTTGGCGTCGGCGCCGAATTCGGTGATGACGACGGGTTTGTCGGGCTGGCTGTTCTCGAACAACTGCACGAGGTTTTCGAAATCCGGTCGGTACCAGCCGTAATATTCGTTGACGCCGATAATATCGAGTTCCCCGACCAATCGATCGGCGATGAGGTGCCGCTCGTGGTCGAGCATACACGCGGCGGAGACGAGGCGCGTCGGGTCGAGTTCTTTGGCTTTGCGTGCCAGGCGGCTCATGAACGAAAGCCGCGCGTCGGTGTCGGCGTTTTCGTTGCCGACCGACCAGACGACGACGCTCGCGCGGTTGCGGTCGCGCTTGATCAGCTCGGTCAGCTGGTTTTCCGCGTCGCGGTACGTCCGCTCGTTGCCGAAGTCGATCGCCCAGTAGACGGGGATCTCTTCCCAGAGCAAAAGCCCGATTTCGTCGGCGAGCTGGGCCGCCCGTTCGGAATGCGGGTAATGCGCCAGGCGCATGAAGTTGCAGTTCATTTCCTTGGCGATCCGGAAATTTTCGATGATCTCCGCTTCGGTCAGCGTTTTGCCGCCGGTGACGCTTTCTTCGTGCGCGCAGACGCCTTTGAGAAAGATCGGCCGACCGTTCAGTAAAATGTCGCGGCCGTCGACGCGGATTTCGCGGAAGCCGATCGTCTCGCGGATCGCGTCGTCGCGGTAGTAGACGCGCACTTCGTACAGCTTCGGCCGGTCGGGACTCCACAGCTCCGGCCGGGCTTCGATGACGGCCGATCCCCGCCCGGCGCGGACCTCGACCGGCCGGCGGACGCCGAGTTCAGGAATGAGGACGAGCGCCTCGCCGTCCGCGTCCGGCCCGTCCGTTTCCAGATCAACGGCGATTTTATCGAAACAACCGTCGGGCACGAGCCGAATGAACATGTCCCTGATAAACGTCTCCGGCAGCCGGATCAGCTCGACGTCGCGGTAGATGCCGCCGTAATTGAACCAGTCCGTGTTTTCGCACGGCACGTGGTGGCGTCTGCGCGTGTTGTTGGCGACGACCAGCAGGCGGTTGTTTTCCTGCAACAGGTCCGTTACTTCGACGTAGAACGGTGTCGAGCCGCCGAGATGGCATCCGAGATACTGCCGGTTCAAAAACACTTTGGCGTCGTAGTTGACCGCGCCGAATTTCAGGAACACGCGCCGCTCGCCGCGCCGGACGTAGCGGAACGTCCGCGTGTAGACGGCGCTGCCCTCGTACAGGAAATACCGCTCGCTGCGCATGTTCCAGCAGGACGGCACGGGCATCCGTTCCCACAGGTCGAACGCGTAGTCGACGGGCAGCGGGCGACCGGTGTCGTCGCGGTCTTTTTCCTCGAACCATTTCGCCCGCAGGCACGTGTCGTACGGGTCGACGGAAAAGTTCCAAAGGCCGTTCAGCGATTCTTTCGCCCTTCCCCGGTCGAAGATCATGCTTTCGTGTGTGATGAGGCGGGAAAGGTAAAGCTCGTCGTATGACGAATTGTGGATGGCGTCTTCGTAATTGGCTGCCGGTTTCAACGCACGGTCCTCCTTTTCGGTACCGTTGGTCTGAATTTTATTGTCTACTTTCGTTTTCGGACGGCGATGCGAGGATTTTGACCGGTTATAACAAAATTTTGACCTGTTCGGCGGCAACGGCCGCACGCTGTTTTTTTTGCTGGGAACGGCAATACCGCCACGCGAATAGTGTCCCGCCAAGCTGAAAGCCGGAAAATTACACGAAAAAGCCGGAAAAATGCATTGCGTTTTTTTCGATCGCGTTATTGTTGAAAGCGAATTCACAATCGAGGAGGGACATTTGATGAATCGATCGCTTATCAAAATCGGGACGGCCGCGCTCGCCGTCGCGTTGGCCGCTCCACTGGGCGTCTGGCCGTCCGGCGTGTTCCCCGCCGGTGAACGCCAAACCGCCTCGGCGGCGTCGGCGCGCCAAATGGAATTTCTGAACCGCGGCCTGGTCGCGGTCAAAGTCTCCAACGGCGTCTTCCTCAGCTGGCGTCTGCTCGGCACG
>MOXJ01000066.1 GCA_002507565.1 Candidatus Reconcilbacillus cellulovorans | reverse complement strand
GGCGGAGGCGGTGCAGGGCGGGCAGCGGTTTGAAAATCTGACGGCGGAAGGGTTGGAGGAGCTGCTGCCGTGGAGGATTGTGCATGTGAATGAGTCGGGGAAGCCGAAAAATATTCAAGAAATTATACAGGATCTTTTGCAAGAGGGGTTAGGGAATATAGCCATTCGACTTCCTAGAATGGGGAAATCAGAGGCGGTTATTTTTGCAAATAGAGGTACTGATTTATCGTCTCTCTTTGCAGGAATATTAGATTTTACAGTCGATCTTGAAGTTACTGTATTTAGGGGTGTTATTGTCAGGGTGTTGCATCAAACAACCCTTCAATCTGATGATGCTTATAATGAATACAGGAATTTAACTCGTTATTATCAAAATGCAGATTTTTATTTAACAGGCCATTCATTAGGGGGAAGAATTATTCAAGACGTCATGTTTTTGGTGAATAAGGGTAATAAAGGTAACGAAATAACTAAAGTTCCAATGAGAGCAGTAACTTTTAATGCATTTGGATATGATGGAATATCATACGGATCAATGAATATTATAAATGTAAGAGAGGTAATGATTGCATCATCCAAAACAAGAAATTACTATTACAAATACGATTTAGTTGGAGACGGAGCTGGAAGGCCACCGCTATTTTTTAGGATTGGACAAGACACAGGATGGATTGCATTAGACGAAAATGGAAATGAAATTGAAGCTCCTAAAGTAAAAATTCTAAATTATGAAATGCGAATGTATATGTTTTTTGCGGTTCACGGAATAAACTTATGGGTTAAAGATAATAGATTAAAATATCCCAACTTAAAAGTTATTTTTTGAGCTTTGAAAGATAACCTGAATCCGTGAACTCGTCGGCTATGGAATGAAGTCCGACAACAGCAAGGCAGGGCTTTAGCCTATCTTACCTCTTTCACCTGTAAGGTGAGAGAGGTAAGTGAAACGAAAGCGCCTCATCTTTGGCTTCGATTGGTAAATAAGCCGATGAGTTTACGGATTCAGGGATAAGATAAGGAGTATCAGAAATGAATGTACTAAAAAATCTTTTAAAAATCATCTTTGCGTTTGTTTTTTCTATTACTATTTCAGCTTATCACTTTTTTGTTTTGGGTTTTTTTGTATCAAGTGCAAAAAAAGGGGATTTTATATCAAAGATTTCATATTTCTACATAATAATGGGTTTTATCACAAGTCTGTTCTCTCTTTTCTTATCTATTGTAAAAAAATTACTGGTCAGAAGGAAAGATAAAAATGTTTTATTGAATTTACTTTATCAAATATCCGCTAGATGGGTATTCGTATTCATTTATCCTTTTATTTTAATGATTTCATTTTTCTACATTGTTTTTGTTTCCTTTCCCTATTCATTAGGAATACTAGAAATGTCAAGAAGCGAGGAAGCTTTTTTGGCATTTATTTACATATTAGTACCTTCATTTCCTTTATTAAGCATATGGGTGAAAATTATTGAAGAAGAGGTAGGGAAATGGTTTTTAAAGTCTTTAATTCTATTTTCTGTCCATATCTTTATATTACTTATATTATCATATATTTATTTTCGTTACTTTGCTCCGAATAGGTGGGAGTTTAAATGAGAAGAGTATTCATAAGTTTAGAAGTATTGAAAGTTTTTCTCTACTACAGCATTAAATATTGGTATATTTATTTCCTATTACCTCCTATTCTGTATGTTTTATCATACTTTTCTCTTCTTATTTTTAAAGATACTAGAGAGACCCGTATTGCTTTGATAGTGTTATTTGTTTTGTTTCAATTGCCTCTCTTTTTTATTTGGTTTAAAGTTTTTAAAAAATTGACTAGAAATGGAAGAAAAATAGCTATAATGTTTTTCTTGTTAATTCATTTATCAATTTTTATTTTAATGTTAGAAAATATTGATTTTTTCAAAGAATACATAGAAAAGTATTATTAACTACTTTAGTGTCTGCTGAACGAATCAAAAATCCAGTAACGACAAGGATTTTGACCATGTTTCGTTGAAATGATGTGCAAGGAAATCATTCGTTTTCCCTCAAAAACCTTGCACTTGGAGTTGACACCGATGTACCAGTACGTCTCTCATCTCGAACATCAACTTCTGCTTCTTGATGACTTTTTCTTACGTAAGCGTCAAATACGCCCCACCTTTTCAAGGGACGACGTTCATGCGATGCTAAAGGCAACCTGATCAAGCCAAGGAGGTTGCCTGCCATGAACGATTCCCGAAAGGACCGCGAACAACTGCGCCAACTGTGGGCCGCCCGCATCGCCGACTATCACGCCATCGGCCTGACCATGGCCGCCTGGTGCGCCCGTCATCAAATCCGCGTCGACCAGCTGAAAGACTGGCTCTATCGCCGTCAACTCCACAACCCTCCCCCCGCAGCGGCCGGTCCTCGCTTCCTCCCATTGACCGTGACGGAACCGTCGCCCACGCTGACCGTCCGGGTCGGATCCGTCCAAATTGACCTCAAGCCCGGCTTTG
>MOXJ01000065.1 GCA_002507565.1 Candidatus Reconcilbacillus cellulovorans | reverse complement strand
TGTCACAGCCGGGTTATAATTGACCCACCGGCGCCGGAATGAAAATGACCCACCTTCAGCGAATCTCTCTCTCAGAGATTTCCGACCAAGGAACCTGAGAGAGGAGAATATCAAGTGCTGAAAGGCGGGACTGTCTTGAGATTACACGAAATGAAAGCGGATGGGAAGAGTATTCGTCAAATTGCCAAAGAAACCGGCCACTCCCGAAACACCGTGCGAAAATATGTACGGGACGGTCATATTCCGGAGGCGAAGGAGCGTGCAAAACGGGGATCGAAACTCGATCCGTACAAGGAAACCATCGATCGCTGGATGAGGGAAGACGGTTTGTTTAACTGTCAGGCCATGCTTTTGCGCCTGCGAGAACAAGGTTATACCGGTGGGGCTACGATTATCAAGGATTACGTGCAATCCAAACGTCCGCCCAGGCAGCCCAAAGCGACCATGCGGTACGAAACCCGTCCGGGAGAACAAGCGCAGGTCGATTGGGGGTACTGCGAAACGGTGGACGCAAACGGCCATAGCCACAAGCTGCCGGCGTTCGTCATGGTGCTGGGTTATTCCCGCGCCATCTACGTCGAGTTCGCCCGCCGTTGCGACATTTCCAGCTTCCTGCGCTGCTTTGTCCATGCCATCGAACACTTCGGCGGCGTTCCCAAAATCATGCTGACTGACCACATGAAAACGGTCGTCACCGGCATGAACGACGACGGAACACCGCAGTGGAACCGGCAGTTTGAAGACTTTGCGCTGTCGATCGGGCTAACGCCCAAACTATGCAAGGTGAGGCGTCCGGAAACAAAAGGGAAAGTGGAACGCGGCGTCCAGTTCGTCAAAGACAACTTTTGGCCGGGACGGACGTACACCGACATCGCTGACCTGAACCGGCAAGCCGTTCATTGGTGCCGTCAGGTGGACCAGCGAATTCACGGCACGACGGGTGAGCGTCCATGTGACCGTCTCAAGGAGGAACCGCTGCTTCCGCTGCCTTCTCCGGATCGGCTGATGAAGTTTTTGCGCGAAGAGCGCACCGTCAGTCTGGACGGCTTTGTCAGCTTCGACGGGGTACGGTACGGCGTCCACTGGCGTTATAGCGGTCAGCGCGTGCTGGTTCGGCAGGTGGGCACTCATGTGGAAATCTGGCATCAGGGCGAGCGCATCGCGGTGCATGAGAAGTCGAATTTGTGGTGCGGCATGGTGAGACTGCCGGGACAATACGAAGGGCTGAAAGCCGCGGAAGGTGCGCTGAAACCGAAACCGCTGGGCCGCGAGGTCTGGGCGCCTGAAGTCGAGAAACGTTCCCTTGCGCAGTATGAGGCCTTGGCGGTGATGGGCTCATGCTAGAGCTGGATCAAGCGCGCGGGCAATTGGAGGAGCTGAAACTGTTTGCCGCCGCCGATGTGTTGGAAAGCCGGCTGCAACAGGCGACGGACAAGCAGTGGACGTATGTGTCGTTTCTCGTCGATCTGCTCGGCGAGGAACTGGCACAGCGGCTGAGGCGCAATATTCAAACCAAGATGCGCATGGCGCGCCTGCCTTACCAGAAGACGCTGGCGGAGTTCGACTTTGCCTTTCAGCCCAGCGTGGACAAGAAGCTGATCGATGAACTGGCCACGATGAATTTCGTCCGTCAGGCGGCCAATGTGGTCTTCCTCGGTCCACCCGGCGTAGGGAAAAGCCATCTGGCGATCGCCTTGGCCGTAGAGGCGTTAACGAAGAGCATTTCGGTCTATTTCACGACCGTTACGCAGCTCGTGGAAGAACTCCGGCGTGCCCATCACGCCAATCGTCTGGATGCGAAAATGCGTCAATACCTGCGACCGCGGATTCTGGTTATCGACGAAGTCGGGTATTTGCCGATGGATTCGCTTGCGGCGAATCTGTTCTTCCAGCTCATCAGCACCCGCTACGAGCGCGGCAGCATGATTCTCACCAGCAACAAGAGCTTTGGGGATTGGGGCGAACTGTTTGGAGATTCGGTACTGGCTTCGGCGATATTGGACCGTCTGCTGCATCATGCGCACATCGTCAACATTCGCGGGCAAAGTTATCGGCTGAAAGACAAGATGAAAGCCGGTGTGTACGGGACGCCCCCGGATCCGGTATCTTCACGTTCCGTACGGAAGGAGGCCAACCATGCGGAAAAACGCCTTCCTGACCTATGATCCGTCGAAAGACCAGTGGGGCGTGAAGCTGCGAGGCCGTTGGTATCGGATGAGCTGCGGCGAACGATTCGGCCTTAAGATCGGGCGTACTTATGTAGGGTGTCGCCTGGAATTGGACACGACCTGGTATGTGGAACTGCCCGACAATACCCGGTTTATTCTGCATCCGCGCTCCGCGTATTCCGTGTCTGTCGAAGCATAGCTGTAATGACGCCAAGATTGACAGAGATGGAGAAATGAAACGTTCGATTGCGGGGAGAATCAGCAAGTCTAGACCCTTAATTCGTCGAAGTGGGTCAAATTTAAACCGGCGAAGTGGGTCAATTTAAATCCGGCCTTGACA
>MOXJ01000064.1 GCA_002507565.1 Candidatus Reconcilbacillus cellulovorans | reverse complement strand
CTTCCTTTTGGGATTTGGGGATTTGGATTGTGAGGTCTCTTCGCTTTCCGCCCCCGAAAATCCTGCCAAGGGGATCCCCTACTTAAACTTTACACGCTCTAATATCGAATAGAAATTAGTGGAGAAATTAAAGACGAAAAACGTATTGCCATTATTCATCTAATAATGTTATATAATAAGCGTACTCTTCTTAATGGAAATAAATAAATTTAACATTTTAGAGTCCGCTTCCTCTTGAAAATCCATTGGCTCAAACAGTCCTCGACGATAAGCCCATTCCGCCGCCGCACGGCTTGATGGAAACCCTCGTCTTTTCAACAAACGGTGAACGCGATTGCGCACCGTCAGCTTTGCAAGATGAAGTTCCTTGGCAACCTCATGATAAGAAAGGCCCTTCCAAATCAAAAATATTCTTGTCTTCCTCCGTCAGCAGCGAACCATCCCGCTCGGCGCGTTCCACCGCTGTAACGTTTGTCGTACTCTTTCTCCCATTTATAGCTGGCCCGGTCGATCGGCGTGAAGATTCTCCGGTCCTCATTGCTTGGCCGGACAGAGCTTCTTCAACGTATTCCGATCCTTCTCAAATCCGCCGACCAACATCTCTGGCCGTGTTCCGGTTGCCGGACAAAAACCAGTACACATGGCCTTCGTAGTCGTAGACGACGTTCGCCTTGCCGGTTAGCACGCGCGTTTCTTCCCCGTCCTTCCAGCAATTGCGGATGTCGATCACGGGTTTGATTTTATACTCGTCCCAGCATTTGACGATCAGCTTGGTGTCGTCGTAACCTTTGTCCCCGGCCAGCGTTTCCGCCGTCTCCAACAGGTCCGGTTGCCTCCGTTTCATCCGTTCCAACAACGCGTGCGCTTCGTTGATGTCCGGTTGAGAGGCTTTGGTGACGGAATACGCCACCGGCAGTTCATATGTCGCATCCACGATCAGATGCAACTTGTAACCGAACCACCGGACGACCTTCTCCCACCATGTACCGCCTTCCCGCTGTCCTCGATACGTTTTACAGCCGTAGTCCGCATCGGTGTCCCGTCGTCCGTCCGCCTGCCCCCTTGGATTCTTACGCTTGGCAAACGACGAGATCGCCTTGCTGTCGATCGCCAAATACTTTCCAAACTCCGGCAACGCTTCGGATAACTGCTTCACGAGCTTGTCGAACAGGTCCTCCAGCAAACACTCGTGCTTCATCAGGTTTTTCAGAAATCGCGTGTAGGCCCACGGCGGCGGGACTTGATGTAAGCGTCAAATCCGCCCCACCTTTTCAAGGGCCGACGTTCATGCGATGCTAAAGGCAACCGGATCGAAACAAGGAGGTTGCCTGCCATGAACGATCCCCGAAAAGACCGCGAACAACTGCGCCAACTGTGGGCTGCCCGCATCGCCGACTATCGCTCAAGCGGCCTGACCATGGCCGCCTGGTGCGCCCGCCATCACATCCGCGTCGACCAGCTGAAATACTGGCTCTATCGCCGTAAGCTCCAGAACCCTTCCCCCAGAGCGGCCGGTCCTCGCTTCCTCCCATTGACCGTGACGGAACCGTCGCCTACGCTGACCGTTCGGGTCGGATCCGTCCACATCGACCTCAAGCCCGGCTTTGATCCCCAACTGCTCAAAGCCGTCGTGCGTGCCCTGGAGGAAGCGCCATGCTCGCCTTAAGCGCCTGGCCCCGCGTCTATCTGGCCTGCGGACCGACCGATCTGCGCAAGTCCACCGACGCGCTGGCCGCCATCGTGCAGCAACACTTCCGCCTGGACCCGTTCTCACCGGCGCTGTTCGTGTTTTGCAACCGCCAGCGCAACAAACTGAAGATCCTCTACTGGGAACACAATGGGTTCTGGTTGCTCTATCGTCGGCTGGAACGCGGCACGTTCGCCTGGCCTTCGGATCGCGCAGGAACGCTGGCCATCTCGGCCCGTCAGCTCCGCTGGCTGCTGGACGGACTGGAGCTGAGCCAGCGACGGGCCCATCCGCAGGTCGTCGCTCAAACGGTGATCTGACGCAAATGTTCACGATTTCGCCACTTTTAGCAGCAGGTAGAGAGGACCGACTCGTCGAATCTGTTAAGTATGAACACACAAGCGGAGATGCACCCCCTCATGGAAGCATGGACTCGGCAAGTGGCCGAGCTGGCTCAGCAAAATACCGAGTTGGCTCAGCAAAATACCGAGCTGGCTCAGCAGAATGCCGGGCTGGAGCACCAAATCGCGGAACTGTCGGCCAAACTGAAGTGGTACGAAGAACAGTTCCGCCTGGCGCAACAAAAACGTTTCGGCGCCTCCAGCGAAAAGACGCCACCGGAGCAGCTGGCGTTCGATTTGTTCAACGAAGCGGAAGTGCTCGCCACCCCCCAAGGTGAAGAGCCGCCGATGGAGAAAATCACGTACGAGCGCCGCAAACGCTCCGGCAAGCGCGAACCGAAGCTGGAGGAGCTGCCGATCGAGACCGTGACGTACGAGCTGGGCGAAAGCGAGCGGGTCTGCTCGTGCTGCGGTGGCGCGCTTCATGAGATGAGCACCGAAACGCGAAACGAACTCGCGATCATCCCGCCGCAGGTCAAAGTCGTGCGGCATGTGCGCAAGGTGTATGCCTGCCGCCGCTGCGAGCGCGAGGAGATCCGCACGCCGATCGTGACCGCGCCGATGCCTAAACCGGTGTGCCCGGGCAGTCTGGCGTCGCCCTCGAGCCTGGCATATGTGATGACGCAAAAATATGTCGACAGCCAGCCGCTGTACCGGCAGGAGCAGCAGTTCGCCCGTCTGGGCCTGACGATTTCCCGACAGACGTTGGCCAACTGGATGATCCGCGGCGCCGAGTGGTTGGCGCTGCTCTACGACCGC
>MOXJ01000063.1 GCA_002507565.1 Candidatus Reconcilbacillus cellulovorans | reverse complement strand
GTCTGGGCCTGACGATTTCCCGACAGACGTTGGCCAACTGGATGATCCGCGGCGCCGAGTGGTTGGCGCTGCTCTACGACCGCATGCGCGAACATTTGCTCAAGCAGGACATCCTGCATGCGGACGAGACGACGCTGCAGGTGTTGCGCGAGCCCGGCAAGGCGGCCGAACCCCCCTCGTACCTGTGGCTGTATCGGACCGGGCGAACGGGTCCGCCGATCGTGCTCTACGAGTACCAGCCGACGCGAAACGGGGACCACGCGCGGAAGTTTCTTTCCGGCTTTACGGGCTACCTGCACGTCGACGGCTATGCCGGCTACCACAAAGTGCCGGGCGTCACGCTCGTCGGCTGCTGGGCGCATGCGCGGCGCAAGTTCGACGAAGCGCTGAAAGCGTTGCCCGCCGGAGCCTCCAACACCGAAACGGCAGCCCATCAGGGACGGGCGTTCTGCAACGAGCTGTTTGCCATCGAGCGCGAGCTCAAAGACGCCTCGCCGGAAGAACGTTATGCCGTCCGCCTGGAGCGAAGCAAGCCCGTGGTGGAGGCTTACTTGGCATGGCTTCGAAAGCAGCGGTCCCGGACCCTCCCGAAAAGTCTACTGGGACAGGCAATCGCGTACAGCCTCAGCCAATGGGACAAGCTGACGGCTTTTCTGCAAGACGGACGGCTGGAGCTGGACAACAACCGCAGCGAGCGGTCGATCAAGCCGTTCGTGATCGGGCGCAAGAACTGGCTGTTCGCCAACACGCCGCGTGGGGCCAAGGCCAGCGCAACGATCTACAGTGTGATCGAGACGGCGAAAGAGAATGGGCTGAATCCGTTCGAGTATCTGAAGTACCTGTTCGAGCAGCTGCCCCAGCTGGAGGATCCGAAAGATCCGGAGGCGTTGGACCGACGGTTGCCCTGGTCGTCCGAGTTGCCATCGATCTGCCGGGCGTCTGGATCGTAAACCCTCTTATACCTTACCCCAGCCCCCATCTGATGAATAGGTGGGGGCTATTTGACGCTTACCGAAATGGGGAGTTTTACATGATCCACGAGATGAGAAAACGGGGAATGAACATCACACAAATCGCCCACGAGTTGGGCCGAGACCGGAAAACGATCCGCAAATGGCTGAAGCAATCCGAACCGGCCTCTTACCAACGACAGGTCAAGCGCCCGAGCAAATTGGATCCTTTCAAGGACTATATCCGGCGGCGAATGGAGGAGGGCTGCTTAAACGCGAACGTCATCTTCGATGAGATCAAGGCCAAAGGGTATTCCGGCCGTAAAACCATTTTGCGATCCTTCATGCAACCTCTTCGTCCAGCCGCCATTGCGAAAGCGACCGTACGGTACGAAACGTCGCCCGGCTATCAGGCTCAGGTCGACTGGGGCCGGTTTCGGGTCGACTGGAATAGAGAGCCGAAACGACTGTATGCCTTTGTCATGGTCTTGGGCTACTCCCGCATGATGTATGTCGAATTCACGGAGGACGAAAAACTCGACACGCTCATCGGCTGCCATCTGCGGGCATTCGCATACTTCGGCGGGCGTCCGGAAGTGCTTCTGTACGACAATATGAAAACCGTCGTCACCGACTTCGACGAACGCGGACACGCCGTTTGGAATGAACGATTTGCACGCTTTGCGGCCCATCACGGCTTTCTTCCACGCAATTGTCGCCCCTACCGGGCGAGAACGAAAGGCAAGGTGGAAAACGGCATCGGCTATGTCCGCAAAAACTTCTGGCCTCGGGTCAAAACCTTTACCAGCCTGGATGATCTCAATCGGCAAGTTCGCCACTGGCTGGATACGGTCGCGAACATCCGGGTGCACGGGACGACGCATGAACAGCCCCGTCAACGTCTGGCCCAGGAGGGGCTCAAACCGATCAACCCGATCCCGTTCGAGGAAGTGGACCGACATGCGCGGAAAGTATCGCTCGACGCATGCCACTTGCCGTTTCACAAAACGTTGGATCAATTCGACTTCAGCTTTCAGCCGTCGATCGACGAGCGGAAGATCCGGGAGTTGGCCACGCTCCGGTTCCTGGAGCACCGGGAGAATCTGATCTTTCTGGGGCCGCCGGGAGTCGGAAAAACCCACCTGGCCGTGGCGATTGCGCTGGAAGCCATCAAACAGCGGTATACGGTCTATTTTACGACCGCTCACGATCTGGTGGAAACGCTGCAACAAGCGCACCACAACAATACAATGCGGCAAAAAATCAAAACATTCACCAAGCCGAATTTGCTTATTATCGACGAAATCGGCTACAGACGGATGGAGGATACCGCCGCACACTTCTTCTTCCAGATCATATCTGAACGGTACGAGACCGGATCGATTATTTTGACTTCCAACAAGACATACGGGGCATGGGGCGAGATTTTTGGCGATTCGGTATTGGCGACGGCCATCCTGGACCGACTGCTGCATCATTCGACCACAATCAATATCAAGGGGGAGAGTTATCGCATCAAGGAAAAGAAGAAAGCCGGTTTCTTTCGGCCAGAAGGAAACAGCGATAAATCGGAATCGTTGATATGATTGGACGCCCAGCATCCCCCCTAGGGAGGCGCATTGAATCGTACTTACTGGGGAATTTTCAACCGATTATTTTGAGGATTTTTCAATTGGTCTTGACAGATGACCAAGGAACTGGTCTTGCAAGCTCTCGATCAGGCTTACAGCCGTCAGCGGCCCCAAGGTCAGGTTCTGCATCATTCCGATCGGGGCAGCCAATACGCTTCCCATGAATACCAACAACGGCTGCTCAAATACGGGATGCAGGGCAGCATGAGCCGCAAGGGCAACTGCTACGACAACGCCTGCATCGAATCGTTTCACAGCGTACTCAAAAAGGAACTCGTTTAT
>MOXJ01000062.1 GCA_002507565.1 Candidatus Reconcilbacillus cellulovorans | reverse complement strand
GCCGGTCCGGTATATCCTCGCGCCCTTGCCTGGCCGAGCCATCTACCCCCGAGCACGCCGACAAGCGGCGCGCCGGGTCCCGAGATGGCGATCGGGCGATGCAATTCCAGAGATGTGTTTTCCCTGTGGTACGTCTGAGCCACGGCGGCAGCCACACCGGGCCGCTAAATAATATCGGGGGTGTGAGATGTGGAAGAACTTACGACATTGATCTCCATTCCAGAACGAGGAAGGTACGGAACGTCATCCTACCGGGGGAATTACGCTGGTGAAGTGCTTGTAAAGCTCATTCGCTATCTGCAGGCGAATGGCATCAAGAAGCCGTACATATACGACCCGATGGTGGGAGGGGGGACGAGTCGAGATGTAGCGGAAGAGCTGGAGCTGCCGTTCATTGTGGATGACATTCACAATGGCTTTGATGTTGTGAACGACGATTTTCATGATTACGGTTTTGACCTCACCATGCTGCACTATCCGTACTGGCGAATGATCGATTATGCAGCCGACTTGCCGAAGGAGCTGCAGTACAAGGATATGAGCCGCATGGAGTGGAGAGAGTTTATAGAAGCCGTCAGCCACGTCAACTTCAAGGCCGCAGCTCACAGTCGCTATGTTGCCGTCTTGGTAGGCGATATGGCATATAAAGGCGGCATCAAGAGCATTCAGCGTGAAATGTCTTGGCCGGGACAGCCGGTACGCCACATTATCAAGGTGCAACATAACGCGGCCAGCTTTCGGAAGCAATACGCGGGAAATTTCATCCCGATCGTCACGGAGCATCTGCTGTTGTTCCGGACGGATTACAAGCCAGGCGGCGAAATGTGGATTCTTGTTCCAGCCAGCGTCCGGAAGATCGATGTTGAAAAGTATATCAGCTGGAAGTCTGCTGTAAAGCACGTCCTGAAAAAAATGGATGCCATCACACCTTCAGCCGTCTTTGAAGCAATTAAACGGCAGTTTCCGTCGAAGCTGCAAAAAACCAATACGCCGGAAGCCACGATTCGGCGCACGTTGCAAGAACTTGAAGCCGAAGGTGTCATTCGGAGAAAGATGCGAGGCATCTACGAAGTTGCGTAATGGTTACACCGGCGGCCAGTCTCCAAATTACCGATCGAACTGGCCGCTATTCATAATCGAAAGGAGGCTTCATTCATTCATGGATACGCTGCTAGCAGCCTCCCCTTCGCAATGGAAGGGGGTGCGCGGAATGAAGCAGCTGAGGCGATGCAGGCTGGATGAAATAACCGAGGCGATTGAGCTTTGCAGAAGACAGCTGAATGGGTTGCAACACCTTGGGCCGTTACACCCGGAGGTGCTTGCAAAGTCACAAGAATTGGACAAACTGCTGAATCTCTATGTAAAACACAAAAAGCCGATCTCAAAATGAAATCGACTTTTTGGGCGAGAAATTTTGGCGAACCCTCGCCCATTCATTTTATCACATAGAATTGTAATTCGGTACCATTCCTGATAAAATAAAAACAATAACGGGAGGCGATACGTATGCGCCAAGAGAATCGGAGCTCTGGATTGTCTGAGGCCATTCGCTGGATGGAAGAGCGGATTGGCACGTCGCTCGACCTGGTCGGAGCCGGTGATCCGGAAGCGATCGCCATCATGGAACGGAACATGCTGAAAGAAACACTGGTTGCTAGGACGAAAATGATCGAGGAAGCAAAGCAAGTCTAATTTAGCGCCCCCAACCGATTCGGTAGGGGGTGTTATTGTTTAAGGGGGGATCGTATGCTTGAATTTCAACGCGGTGACGTATTCAGATGTCATTTCCCGGATCGGGTGCTGAATAGCCTTTATACTCCGCCGCCTGACTATGCGCGGATTGAAGGCCAGTCGGCGCTTGCGGTTTGTTTGACTGACTCAAATGACAGGCGGATTCCGAATGGACAAGCCCTGGTTGTCCCTATCGTCGATCAGGCGGTAAAGCTGAACAATCAAACATCATTGAAGCCGGTTGTCGTCCCGTTGGAAAAAGAAAATCTTTCGTTCCTGCCATATGACGCCTATGCCCTAACGCATCAACCAATTGCCTGCAACCGGCATTGGATCGGTCCGGAGAAGGTGGGACATATCCCATTTTCGTCTGCAGAAATGCAGCGCATAGATTTGGGACTTTTGCTTTCGACCGGCACGTATGAAATGATGAGGGAAGAAATCTATAAGGAAGTCACCAACGCATTGATCGAAAAGGCTGGGCAAGTCTCCGGAGAAAAACAAGTTGCAGCTGCTGATCTTTTTTCAAAAATCACAGTTGTTAATCAACCGACGCACGCTCACAATTTTCGCCGCGGTGACGTGTTTTGGTGCAACTTTCCGCCGCACGATCTTTCTTCCGGCGTGCCGCTCCCGGATTACAGTATCAGGGGAAAGCATATGGGCATCTGCCTTACGGATGCCAAAGATCCGCGTTTGCCTCAAGAGCAGGTGTTGGTCGTACCGATAAGCACCGCACAGTCTGCGGCGGAGAAAGGGATTCTGAAACCTACTCATATTACATTGGAAAAGTCACAAAATCCGTTTCTCGATCATGATTCATACGCGCTTACCTTTCAAACCGTGCCGTACAATCGGCATTGGTTGACGCAATCGGTGGGAAGATTAAGCGCTCAATCAATGGACAGGGTAACGTTGGGTCTCTTACTTTCGACGGGCACGTATGAAAGAGTTGTGGAGTCGATTCGAAGCTCAGTTAAGGAAGCGCTGCTGCAGCGAACGATGAATCCGCCAACTCTGCAGCGAATGAGGGACTTTGAGCTGGGCAGATAAGGGTCATTGATCGTCCGGGCCGCTTCGGCGGCCTGGTCTTTTTTTTTGGGTATTCGTAAAAGTGTATTGAAAAAGGGTCATAATGACCCCTCTTCGATACGCTTGATTAGGGTTGAAATGTCTGCTCCAAGTGTGACGGTTTGCTCTTCTATTTCAGGACGCTGGGACTGGTAAACGAACATGTTATACATCAGTTCAACGGATTTCTTGTAGTTGGTGTAACCGCTAAAATAAAATTAACAAGAAACACGAAATAATCTTGAACACGAATTCCCTGATTCTCCCTCAC
>MOXJ01000061.1 GCA_002507565.1 Candidatus Reconcilbacillus cellulovorans | reverse complement strand
TTAAAGGATTTGTCATACTTGGTTTTCATGGCGGGGGCACCTCCCTAGGAATAGCATCGCACACTCGATTCTCGGTGTCTACTTTTTAGTCTAGCATCACCATGCGCCAAGTGCTTACAGTTCCAAGTCAGCATAAAATCCATTTTATGCTTCACGCAACAGGCCAGATGGACCGCATCCAACGCAGATTTTAAAGGAATCGACAAGAGCGCAAGGTATTGCTTAGCCAACTCGATAATTTCTCCCGTAATCGGTAATAGAGGAATGTCAGCGATGTACCTCATTCTCCGTGAAGCCGCATCCGGATCACCCTTGACCGCTTCTTGAATCACGGCCTCGGAAATAAACAAATCGAATCGCTCTTTATGATGGATCCACCAATCGTGCGTAATCTGCTGATGTCCGGCCACTACAACGTCTCTTCTCGGCCGTGCCGCCAAATAGCTTGGAATCGTGGTTTCAATGTACACGGTTTCTTTTCTGGTACAAACCATGCCGCCGACCTCATCTTTTTTTAGTATGCCACTTTTAGTATACAACAAATCCGGCGGCGTCCGCATCGACCGGTTCGTCGGGACGAGCTGGGAATACCGGTTCGTCGGCGGCGGCAGCGCGTACTGATCAGCCGCCGATCTGCGACATGCGGCGGACGGTCGGCGGCCGGCTCCGCTCCCGACCGGCAAGCGCCAGCGCCATCTCATGCGACTCCGGCTTGCCGGCAACCGCATCGCGAAACAGCTTCGCCAGCGCTTCCGGATCATCGATTCGGGAGCGAACGTCCGTCTCGTCGTTCCAGTACAGGCACGGCTTGATCCGCCCGTCCGCCGTCAGCCGCAGCCGGTTGCAGCCTGCGCAGAAATGGTCGCTGACCGGATGAATCAGTCCGAACGTGCCAATCGCACCGCGAATGCGGTAATTCTCGCTCGGCCCGTTGCCGCGGACGCCGTCGGTCCGCTCGAACGCCCATCCCCGCGCGCGGCAAAGCTCCGTCACCGCGGACAGCGGAACATATCGGCTGCGCCAGCCGTCGTCCTCGTGGCCGATCGGCATGTATTCGATAAACCGGACCGCGACCGGCAGCCGGAACGTCAGCTCCAGAAAGTCGTCGATCTCGTCGTCGTTTAAGCCTTTCATCAGCACGACGTTCAGCTTGACCGGGTCGAACCCGACGGCGAGCGACGCCTCGATCGCCTTCCACACTTTCGCGACGTCGCCTCCGCGCGTGATGAGGCGGAACCGGTCGGCGCGTAGCGAATCCAGACTGATGTTGACGCGCGTCACGCCGGCGGCCTTCAGCCTTTCCGCCTTTTCTGCCAGCAACAGGCCGTTCGTCGACAGCGCGATGTCCTCGATGCCGGGTATCTCTGCCAGTCGGGCGATCAGCCGATCGAGCCCCTTGCGCGCGAGCGGTTCCCCGCCCGTAATCCTCAGCTTGCACACGCCAAGGCGCGCCGCGACCTCGACGACGCGCACGATCTCGTCGTCGGACAGCAGCCGCTCGTCCGGTGCAAACTCGACGCCTTCCGGCGGCATGCAATAAACGCAGCGCAAGTTACACCGATCCGTCACCGAAATGCGCAAATAATCGTGCACGCGCCCGAACCGGTCGACAAGCCGACCGAAAATGCGACCTCCTGACGACTCTGTGAGCAGCTCGTCGGCCTGGTCGAGAAATGCCTCCGTCTGCGACACTACAACCGCGACGTGAGGGTTTTGTCCGAAAAACGCCATGATCGATCGTCCTCTTTGATGATAGGTTTCATAACATCTATTTTACATCACCAAACCGAAAACGTCATCAGACATTTGTGTGAATGACGACGTATCGGAGCCACAATCCGTGCACGAATCGATCAAAAACCGAGCGAAATAAAAACCAGCCCCGAAAAGCGGGGCTGGTTTCACTCCATCGTCTCGAAAAGGTTATTTATTTTTATGGATGATGGTGCCGGTGATAGGAGTCGAACCTACACGGGGGGCTACCCCACGCGATTTTGAGTCGCGCGCGTCTGCCAATTCCGCCACACCGGCGCGTCTGTCCATGCCGGGAACCGGACTCGAACCGGCACGATCGTTTCCGATCCCGGGATTTTAAGTCCCGTGCGTCTGCCTATTCCGCCATCCCGGCGTTTTGAAACCGCTCGTGCCGTCGCGACGTCCGAAAAAACAAGGCGCCACCCAGATTCGAACTGGGGATCGGGCTTTTGCAGAGCCCTGCCTTACCGCTTGGCTATGGCGCCGTCGGCCGAAGTCCGAAACCGGAACGCTTCGAAAGAAAAAGCGGACGACGGGATTCGAACCCGCGACCCTCGCCTTGGCAAGGCGATACTCTACCACTGAGCCACGTCCGCAATCAACTGGGGATCCAGGATTCGAACCTGGGAATGACGGGGTCAGAGCCCGTTGCCTTACCGCTTGGCGAATCCCCAACGTGAAATAAGGAAGACAGTCAAAGGGCGACCGAAGGGAATCGAACCCTTGCATGTCGGAGCCACAATCCGATGCGTTAACCACTTCGCCACGGTCGCCGCGATCTTAAGAACACAGCGACAGGGGCGGCAGGAATCGAACCCACACTAACGGTTTTGGAGACCGCTGTTCTACCATTAAACTACGCCCCTGTATCCGAAAATGGAGGGTGATGGATTCGAACCACCGAACCCGTAAGGGAGCAGATTTACAGTCTGCCGCGTTTGGCCACTTCGCTAACCCTCCGCGTGTATCGCAAACAGACAGGTGCCGCTAGAGGGAATCGAACCCCCAACCTACTGATTACAAATCAGTTGCTCTGCCAATTGAGCTATAGCGGCACGTTGTCCGGCGCAACCGGCAAATGGTGGCTCGGGACGGAATCGAACCGCCGACACAAGGATTTTCAGTCCTCTGCTCTACCGACTGAGCTACCGAGCCCCGCTCCGACAACGGATCATAAATGGCGGAGCTGACGGGATTCGAACCCGCGATCTCCTGCGTGACAGGCAGGCATGTTAGGCCTCTACACCACAGCTCCATGGGAACCGGATCTCCGGCCGTCGTAAGCCGGAATCCGCAAATTGCGGGGGCAGGATTTGAACCTGCGACCTTCGGGTTATGAGCCCGACGAGCTACCGAGCTGCTCCACCCCGCGCCGAATTCGATGGACGCTGACGGGATCGAACCGCCGACCTTCTGCTTGTAAGGCAGACGCTCTCCCGGCTGAGCTAAGCGTCCCCCGCCCTCCAAAGACAGAGGTTATTGTATCACATCCCGCCCGGCGAGGCAAGGCACAAACGCCTGCCAGCCGATGACCCGTAGGGGATTCGAACCCCTGTTACCTCCGTGAAAGGGAGGTGTCTTAACCACTTGACCAACGGGCCGGCCTCGAAGCTCCCAACCGGGATCGAACCGGTGACCTCATCCTTACCATGGATGCACTCTGCCAACTGAGCTATGGGAGCATCGATTTCCGCAGCAATTTATTATATCACACGCATTCTCGACTTGACAACGCGTGAGCTGGCTTACGGCCCGGCAGCGACCTACTCTCCCGGGACCCGGCGGTCCCAGTACCCTCGGCGCTGGAGGGCTTAACGGTCGTGTTCGGGATGGGC
>MOXJ01000060.1 GCA_002507565.1 Candidatus Reconcilbacillus cellulovorans | reverse complement strand
CGTCGTCGACGCGGCAAGCCCGGTGTCGCTGTAGGATGTCGAGGTCGTCGAGCCGACCTTGACGCCGTTGCGGTAGACGTCGTAACCCGCAACGCCGACGTTATCCGTCGAGGCCGTCCACGACAGGTTGATCTGGCTGCTCGACACCGCCGTCGCCGTCAGGTTGCCCGGCGTGCTCGGCGGCTGCGTGTCGACGACGCCCGTATTTTGCATCGGATCGACCTTGGCCAATGTCCGCGGCGGCACGACCGCCGATCCGGCAACGCCGCCGGCATTGCGGAACCGGACCGTCATCGGCGAAGAAGTCGGATTCCAGACATGCGCGGTATAGCGCGTTCCTTTTTTATAGACACCGACCGCCGCGCCGTTTTCCGCCCAGATGTCCGTCGTCCGGTTGCCGTAACTGGCGACGTTATGAATGAACCAGTATGCGTTGAATACTTCGTTTTGCTGCAGGAGCGACGGATTCCACTTGGCAATGACGGCCTGAGGATCGCTCAGCGACTGGAACGGCCAGACGATATGCCGCCAGTCCGTCTCCGGGCCACCGTTATCGCGCAGAAACGCCGCATACAGATCCGCCGCTTCCTGCGGATTTCTGCCGTAATAACTCATCCATTCGGCTGTGGGCAGCCAGTGAATGCCGTAAATATGCACCGGCGCTCCCGAGAAATACGTCCCGTACAAATAAGCGCTCCCCCACACTTGACCGGCCACGCCGTGACGGTACTCCGGAATCCAGTTGTCTCCATCGTAATTGAACCAGTACTGCTCAATCGCCCGAAGTTCCGTCGTAAATCCCCAGGCCCCGGCGTCGCGATACGCTTGGTTGCCCGTCACAATTCCCCATAGATAGACGGCAGCCCAGGCGTTCAACGCTTCCCCCGCCGCTTCCTGGTTGTTACCGCTGTCGTTGTCCGCAAACCCGCCCGCCCACGAATGACCTTCGTAGGGATCGAAATTGCGGAACCACGGATATAGCGGATCCGTACGCGACGGATTGGCGTAATCGCGGATCAGATGCTCGACCATCGGACCGTACTGCGTTTTGAAATTGTCGTCGAACGCCGCCAGTACCGCCGAAGCGAACACGAAATACCCGTACGTGAAATGGTGATCGGTAATTCCCGTATTCACCCCGAACCCCGACGCCCAAGGGAAAAGTGTACCCCAATCGGAAGAATAATGGAAATAATATGAATGAAGCGGTTCATCCGGTGAAAAGGTATACCAGTCCGTCAAAATCGTCCGCAGTTTGCTCAAATACATGTCGCGCCGCGCGGTATCGCCGATCTGGTGGCTGATCATGGCGGCCATCGCTGCCGGATGCAACACTTTTCCCTGCCAGTACGGATCGAGATTCATCAGCCCGGACGTATTGGCCAACTGAGCGTCCAGCAGGCTCAGATACGAGATCAAATTCGACCGCGAATACTCCGGATTTTCCGGCTCGGCGAATTGCGGAATGATGCCGCTGAACCGATCGACGGTTGTAAACGAATTGCCCTCCCGCACCTTCATCAGCCCGCGGATCGACGAATACGTCCGCGACGTCAACGGCGTGTCGGAAATTTTCCATTGATGCGGAAGCAACGCCATCAGCGTGTCGGCCGAAAACCCGGCGCGTTTCGGCGACGTCATCGATGTGAACGTCGTCGTGATCGTCCCTGCGGCCGTGTCGTACGCGTATTGCACCTGAGTATTCGTTACAAAGGCATAGCCGTGCTGGTAGTAATAATTCAGGTCACTGCTGGACGGAAGAACCGCGATCGACAAGTAGTTTTGTCCGCTGCCCAGTCTGATCTTGATCTTATTTCCCGCTTTCGTAAACACCGTCCCCGGCGGCGCGAAAACGCCGTAATGGCGGACGAACGTCCGGGGAGTCGGCGCACCGTCGACGTTCGTCACTTCGATGCCGATGTGGTCGGCCGTCAAACTGCTTCCGTCGGTGCTCAGTATCGTCGCGCCGCTGTCGTCGAAAATCCGGGTGAGCGCCGGTGAGTAAATTTCGACGGCATTCGGGTCGGAAAACGTATGATACACGTACGGCGAGCCTTTGACGAGCGTCGTCCTCATTTTGGCCGTCGAATCGTCGCTGAGAACGACGTCGACCGAAAAATCGCCGTAACCGTCGACTTTTGCGTTCATGGCGGCGATATTCGTGATGTTGCCCGCCATTACGTATAAATCCGGCGGTCCGTCGGCGTTGATCGCCCCGCCGTCACCGTTGATGAACCCGGCACCGGGATACAAAAGTGCCAGACCGTTTCTAGTATATTTTGCTTTAAGCGGCAAAGTGACAAGCCCGTTGCCGTTGCCGAGACGGCGAATCAGCAGATTTTGCCACCAGTCGTTCGAAGGGATCGGCGGCTGGACGCGATCCGTACGGTTGCCGGGATAGAGCGGCTCCAATTGCGTGATATCGTTAATCTCGTAACTTCCGCTGCCGGCCTGTACCCTCGAAACCGGCGGAATGGAAGGAATCGGATACGTCGGCTGCGGATCTCCCGCCTGATAGGGATAAACCTCCAGTTCATAGAGAGAGTAGCCGTAGCCCGTTCCGCGCCCCATTCCGTAGAGCCTGACGTAGCGGCCCGAGGCGTACAGAGGAATCTCCTCGGTCCCGCCGGATCCGTGCAGCTGGCGGTAAACGGTCGTCCAGCGGACGGCGTCGTCGGACACCTGCAGGTCATAAGCTCGGCCGAACGCCGTTTCCCATCGCAGGACGACTTTGCCGATCTGTATCGGTTGGCCGAGATCCACATAGATCCATTGCGGGTCGGACGCCAGGGAAGACCAGCGCGTCGAGCGGTCGCCGTCGGTCGCGTTCCGCGTCAAATAATCTTTGGGCTGCAAATTCGGGTTATTGTTCTCCTCCGACGACGAAACGGCCGGCTTGTTGAGCGCGACGTTCGGTGCCGGCGGTCGCGGAGGCGGATTGACACCGCCGGTTCCGTACACCTCGAATTCGAACACCGAGACGCCGTATGCCGGCAACGTGCGCTCGAGGCAATACAGACGGACATACCGCCCGGTGCCCGACACCTGAATGTCGGTCGTGCCGCCCGTAAAAGCGCTGTTGGTATAAATCGGCGTCCATTCGTATTCGTTGTTTGACACTTCGATGCGGAACGATTTCGCGTAAGCGTTTTCCCACCGGACGACAACGCGCGTGATCGAAGCCGTCGCGCCAAGATCGACATAAATCCACTGCGGGTCGCGCCCCCATTGGCTTTCCCATCGGGTCGTCGCGTCGCCGTCGACCGCAAGCGACGGTTCCGCGCTGCCTTTATAAGAAGAGGCAAACACCGGTCGGTTTTGGGAAAGTAAATAGGAATCGGCCGCTTCCGCTTGCGGAAAAAGATAGGGATTTAAAAAAATAGATAGAGAAAAGAAAATAAGAAAAATTTTTTTGAATTTCAATTTTCTTTTCTCCTTTCTCTATAATAGTCTTATTAGTTGTACACGTTCAACTCGTGGATCGACCACCAGTACGACGCGCTGCCCGTCTGCACGATCTTGATATACCGCGCCGTCTGCACCGCAAAGTCGACTGTGATCACAGGGCCCGTGCCTGTACCGCTCGCAATTGCGCTGCCCCAGTTCACACCGTCGTTCGACACGTATACCTCATACCCGCGCGCATAGTCGTTGTTGCTCCCCGTCGAATCCATCACGATCCGCCGGAACGTCTTCGCCGCCTGCATG
>MOXJ01000059.1 GCA_002507565.1 Candidatus Reconcilbacillus cellulovorans | reverse complement strand
AGGGCAGTGAGTGTGTTACATTCCAAGACCCAGCATACAGGAGGCGCTCTTTCTTTTCAAACCGCAAATTCATTCACTACAGGAATGGCTCCTTTTCCACATTCGGACGCCGGCCGCGATCAGCACGAAAGCGAGCAGCCAGCCGAGCAGCCACCAGAATTTGGCCAAAAGTCCCACAACACCAAACGCAATCGCCAGACCGCCCCAAAACGTATTGCCGCGTTTGAGAAGCGCAAATCCGGCGACGAGTAGCGCAATCGGAAACAAATATCCGATCCAGCCCTTGACGCTCCAGCCGAGCGCGTTGACGAGAATCAGCGCGCCGCAGACGATCAGGAATACGGCGAACCCTTTTCGCTGTTCCACCTCGTTTCACCGCCTTTCGATTGCGATTGTACACCGCATTCGGGGCGCGCAAAACGGCCTGGCGACCGTTTTTTTCCCCGCCCCGGGACGGGGACGCGCATACGGCCGCAGTCGAACGGGAACGCTTCAAGCGAGGTGATCGTCCCTTGCTGTCGCGCTGCCTCGTCTGGACCATGGCGGCGACGCTCGCCGCCGATCTGGTCTTCCCACCGAAAAGTCCGCCGCCTGCCGCCGTATTTGCCGGCCTCGCCGCTTCCGCCGCCGAATCCTTTTCGCCGCCGGTCGAAGCGACAAACCCGCGTACCGCCCGCGCGGAGTGGTTCGACGTCGCCGCCGGCCGCGTGCTGCGCACGTATCCCGTTACCGACGAGCTTCGCCGCGAAACGGAGCGGCTGCTCCTTGCCGTCGACGGCGTTCACCCGCGCGCCCGCATCGAACCCGACGGCGGACACATCCTGCACGTCGAACTGTCGCCGCCGCTCAGGCTGTCGACGCGCTGGGTAAGCGGCGACGTCGCCGACGTCTACATCATGTTCGACGCCGCCAAACCCGACGAGTCGGTCAAACTGCTGTTGACGCGCGGCAGCTCCGTGCAATGGCTGACTTCGTCGCGCAGCGCCGCCGGCCTGCTGGCGGTTCTCCGAACGCTCGATCCGCTTTCGGCGCCCCCCGCGGCGGAAGAATAAAAAAGCCGGCCATGCGGCCGGCAGGCGATGATCCTCAATCGCCCCTGTCGTATAACCCAAGTCCGTCGAGAATCCGCGGAATATACTTTTCGATCCTCGACTCACGGGTTTTGGACTGCTTGGGCTCGGAAAAATAAAGAAGGTACGCCTTTCGCCGCCCCGGCGTCAACGCCTCGAACGCCGCTTTCAGGGCGGGCAGCTCGGCGAATTTCTTTTCCAACTCCTTGGGGATAGGATAGTCTTCTACCTTTTTCATCTCGACTTTCAAACCGGCTTTTTCAATTTCGACGGCCTCTCGGATGTACGCTTCCAGGATCGAGCGCAGATTGAGGATTTCGCTCACATTCGTAAAACGGACCTGACGGGCCGCTTGAACCTTTTCCGTCTGCCGGACGAGAATGCCGTGCGGGTCTTTTAACAGCGCGCCCTTGGGAAAAAGCAGCGCGCAATAATTTTTAAAACCGTGGATCAGCACAATGTTTTTGTCCTCAAACGTGTAACAGGGATGCATCCATTTGAAGTCTTCCGTCAGCCCGCAGCCGAGCGCGATCTCGCGCAGCAGTGCAAATTCTTCTTTCCATTTCTTGAGTTTATTGAAATAGGAATCCATCTTAGGATTTCTGTTGGCGTAAGCCATCCCGATTCATCCCTTCCCGTCAATCGGCTGCAAGCACCGTTTCCAGCCGTGGCTTGCTTTAGGATTTTCAAATTCTTGGAAACCGCCGTCTAACCCATGCGAAACTGCGCCGCCAATTGATGAAGCGGCATGAACCGGTCGATCTTCAGCAACTTCCATCCCAGCCCAAAAACAATGCCGCTGGCGGTGAAAAAACCATAGAAAAGCCATCCTTCCGGGCTGAAGACGGTTGCGCCGATTGCGGAATAAGGCACCGTTAGAACGAAGAATGCCGGTATCAAGGCGACAAGAGCACAAACAAACGGATAAAGAAGAAAAGCATATCTTTTAGTGTACTTTTTCAATAATTTTATACACCACCAGTAAATTGGCGCAGCAACCAACCCAAATACGATGATTCCTCCGAAAATCACATGACTCTCATCTGTCAGGGGCTGATCCCAAATAATTCTCAGTAAGATAATATATGTAACAATACCAGCGAGGTAAGACAATATTGAAATCAGGAATAATCTCTTGATCATTCATAATTCCTTCCTCCATATTCCTCCATTCTGAAATCAAGATGCCGCATTCACGTTGTGTTCCATCGAACCGGCTAACGAAAACGGTGTTTCTCCGGTCTGACGCGGATCATGGAAGTAAATAGCATAGGGACTATCCGAATTCAACCGACGGTATATCTCATACGCGGGGTATCCATCATGTTTTCCTACCACAGAAGTCCGTCCACTACTATTTACAGTGAAAGTAAAGTCCCAATTAATTGCTGGTGCTATCGGTTCTGGAGGATTCGCGACATCAGCTATTAGCCTAAATTTTGCCTGACTTCTATTGATCGAGATAAACTGATATACAAGACCAGAATCACTTGCGGTTTTAGTCGTATATTCCTCACGCCCAGATAGACGGTACACCCGTTTACGAACCGTTGGGTTTACTTTTTTGTAAGGAGTAATGATCAACCGATCAAAATCGCATACGATATGCTGAGCAATCCGAAACTTGTCAGTATTCTCGGTCTAGTAATCGAATCCTCGATTGTCTCCCTTATAGTATTCATACATGACCGGAATTAGGATTATTTGTACTAGAGAACTCAAAAATATTTTTACCCCTCCTACTTATTAAAATCCAAACCGGCTGCCTACCAAAGAGGTCCCCAATTTCACAAACAAATTTTTTCTATCATCACTATAGTGTTGCGTATTCCTCTTGTCAAATCTTTCATCAAAAATGCCGGCTTTGCGAACAGCCGGCATTTTTGTAACTGGAATTAATTACATAATCATTTATATAAAATCTATGTTATACTCCAACATGAAATCAATCATCCAGGAGGGGAAAAGGAAATGAAATCCCGTCTTCTCTCGCTGATCGTCGCTTGCGCCGTCGCAGTCTCGTTTCTCGGCGCCGGCGTGCCGTCAGCCCATGCAGCCAGGGCTTCCGCCTTAACCGACGCAGAGAAAGCGGCCCGCGTCATCGCAACCGCCAAGCAATATCTCGGCACTCCGTACGAATATGGCTCCAGCCGTCTGAACAAGCGGACGATGGACTGTTCCGAACTCATCTACTGGGCGTTCCTCGAGGGCATCGGCCTTGAATTGCCGAAAAGCTCGCGCACCCAAGCCGCCTACGTCAAACGAATCGGGAATTACAAGACCGACTGGCGGCAACTCAAGCCCGGCGACCTGATGTTTTTCATGTCGTACCGCGGATCGTCGAAATCCGCCTACGCCGGGATCAACAAACAGACACAGCGCATCACCCACGTCGCGATCTATCTCGGCGACGGGCGCATCATTCACACCTACTCCAACAAATCCGGCGGCGTCCGCATCGACCGATTCGTCGGGACGAGCTGGGAATACCGGTTCGTCGGCGGCGGCAGCGCATTCTGATCAGCCGCCGATCTGCGACATGCGGCGGACGGTCGGCGGCCGGCTCCGCTCCCGGCCGGCAAGCGCCAGCGCCATCTCGTGCGACTCCGGCTTGCCGGGCGTGGCCGGCCGCCTCCCGAACAACACGCTGGGTTCACGGTTCAGGATTCCAAGCATTCGACAACCCTATCCCGATGCTTCTCTTCATTGGCCTTAAGCATCCTAAATAAATTCTCCAAGTCTCCTGCCTCTTCCATCAGTTTTTCTCGTATTTCCCGGACTTCTCGGACAATCGGATCTTCCCATTCCTTCATTCACTCATCCCTCCCCATCAATTCCTCCGGTTGATGCTAGACTAAAAAGTAGACACCGAGAATCGAGTGTGCGATGCTATTCCTAGGGAGGTGCCCCCGCCATGAAAACCAAGTATGACAAATCCTTTAA
>MOXJ01000058.1 GCA_002507565.1 Candidatus Reconcilbacillus cellulovorans | reverse complement strand
GAGACGGGCAAGCGAATCGCCGTCCAGATCTTCGGGCACGGGATAAGTTCGGCCGTCGTCGAAGTCGACGAGCAGCCGGGTTTGGAAAAACCAGCCGAGGCGCGGGCCGGGGCTGGAGTCGAAGATTAGGGCGTGCCGGTCGTCGAGGCCGACGAGCAGGGTATCGTGGACGCCAAAGGTACACGTTCCTTCCATGGCGATGGCGGCGCGGTCTTCGCCGGTGAAGCAGTCGAAACGGTGAAGGTGTAGGATTTTGCGTTGCCCGTCTGTATCGAGGTGGCAGTAGTAAAGCCAGGGTGTTGTATCGGTGACGGTGATCGCATCGGCTTTTTGAGAAAAAGGAAGCTCTCGGGTTCGACCTGAGGCAGGATCGACAGTGACAACGGATAAATAACGAGTTGTTAAATAACGAGTTATCCTATCGGGACGATGAAAATTTGAAGGAATTTTTTCGCACAACATCTCTTCTCTTATAAAGAAAGCATTAAAATTGGTAATAGAAAGGAATTTTACGTCAGTCTTGGAGGCAAAGGAGTTGTTTATTTCTTTTTCAGATAAGAACATGGATATAAAATAATAAAAATCCAAAATATTCATAATGATCAACCTCTCGATGAAGAATGTTTAATAGAGGATCATCTGATCTCCATATCTATCATAGAAGACTGATCGGTCATGAATCTGCCTTATAACACTTTTCTTTGAAATATCATATAAAAGAAGCAGCGGCTTTTCCGATTTTGGATTTGTCGGTTCTGCAGTCAGGACAAATTTACCGTCTGTATGAATGATTCGTCCTTGCGTACGAAATAGCGGGCACATTCCGTTTAGACGAACCAGTTCGAGTTCATTTCGCTTTTCGTCCGTCCATCGAATACCATATCCTTCGTTAGAGTGGAAAAACACTTGTTCGAATTCTTCTTTAAACTGATACAAAATATCGGCACGGTGAGGAGAAGGATACAAGGAATATTTATAAATCGTCGTGTAACCGCTTTGAAAATCTTGTTTAGAATAATAAAGATATTGATCATGATCCCCCAACATACGCAAGGCGGAAGAGTAGTCGCTTTGATCGATGATCGTCCAAGGAATGTCTTGACCGGCTTGAATGCAGCGGATCAGGTCATCGGTTCGGCAAAGTGCGAGGGTCTCGATTCGGTCCGTGTAATGAGTGACATCTTGTTGCCAAAACTCTTTCTTTTCCCACCATTGAATTCGCCCCGTCTTGACGGTCAGAAACTTTCCTCCGTCCAGCAACCAGGCCTCTTGCAGGCGGGAGAAGAAGTCATTCCCCAGCCGGTCGGGTACGGGGTGAGTCTGACCATTTAAAACATTAACAAGAAGTTTAACTTGGTAGAAACAACTTATATCCGGTTGGGGGCCGGGGTCAAATACAAACACATGTCGGTCGTCGAGTCCAAGTAATCGGACGTCACCAAGGGAAGAGGTAGAATGTTTCTTAAGTACTATAAATTCCTTATCAGAAAAATTCAAAAAATTAAATTGATGAAATGAAACTTTTCCTTCTTGTTCAAAATAGGCGTAATAAAAATAGGGACCTGAATTAGTGCTGTTAATAATATCGGCATTTTTTTCAAATAAAAATTCGCAAGTTCTTTGGGACAATAAATCAACAATCAATGCAGAAGCATAAGTTATTCCTTTTAATGTTAATTTATAATTAAGAAGGAATAAAAAGTGTGGTATCTGGTTTACAGCAGGGACAATCCCCTGACGAAAAAAAGGGGTTTCGTGATTTGTAGATAAGTTTTTGGATTTTAAAGAAATTAAAGGGTGAATATCGATAAAATGCATATTACAAGGACATCCCCCTACTTAGACTTTACACGCTCGAAAGGCATTACGACTAGGTTGCAACAATACGGTCGTCTCAATCCGGTCAATAAAGGATCACTTGATCCCGGTGTCGGTCATAAAAAGCGGATCGGTCTTCGATGGTTTGAACAAGTTGTCCGCGACGAAGATTGTACAGAAAAATACAGTTTCTGGTGGCTGATGGATCACCGGGACCGGTGGTCAGGACGAACTCCCCATCCGTATGAATGATAGCGTGGTCACGTGTGCGAAATAGCGGCCGCATTCCGTTCAGACAAACAAGTTCGAGTTCGTTTCGGTTTTCATCCGTCCAGCGAATGCCGTACCCTTCGCCCGAACGGAAAAACATGGTTTCCAGTTCTCCGTTAAAGCGATATATCTCAACGTGAATTGGAAAAGGAGACAAGGAGTATTGGAAAACAGTTGTATCGTTCGTCCGGAAATCTTGCTTAGAATAATAGAAACATTGTGGGTGATCCTCCAACACCCGCAAAGCTGAGAAACGGTCACTGCGATCGACGATCGTCCAAGGAACGGGCCGACCTGCTTTGATATGTCGAATCAGGTCTTCGGTTCGGCAAAGAGCGATGGTTTCGACCTGATCGGTATAGTCCGTATTGTTTTGCTTCCAGAACTCTTCTTTTTCCCACCATTGAATTCGTCCTGTTTTCACAACAAAGTGATTTCTGTTGTTTAACGTCCAGGCGTCCTGTAGACGGGCGAGCGAATCGCCTTCGAGTTCTTCGGGCACCGGATATGTCCGACCGTCGGCGAAGTCAACCAGCAGTCTGGTTTGGAAAAACCATCCAAAACGAGGCTGCGGGCTCGAATCAAAGACAAGAACATGACGGTCGTCGAGACCGAGTAGGAGGACGTCACTGCAGAGTAAAGAGCAACATTTTTCGAATTCAATTACCTTCTTCTCAATTAAATGTTTGCAATCAATTTGGCGAAGAAAAAGAACATTTCTACCATTTTCTTGTATTATATTTCCGCAATACAAGATTGATCCAGAGTCTGATTGAGAAAAGAAATCAGGAGTTAAACGAAATAAAAATTCGTCAGCTTTTTGGGATGGAACATGAAGTGAAATAATCCCCGTATATTTTATTCCTTTGTTTAATTGAGATTTTATAAAGAAAAAGTATTCTTCTTCAAAATTGATAGAAGGAATTAAATTATACTTAATGAAATTATTATTTTCACATATAACTTTCTTGAATATAAATGGATTTAAATCCATCAATTTCATAAAATTCACCTCATTTTTAATTTGCGTTGCAGGCTATATTAAGGACACACCAATCCTGTAATGAAGATCGACACGGTTTTTTCTCCGATGAAATGAGTTTGAGAAGAATCTACCATGTTATATATGAATCCTGAAGCCGTTCCTTTGTTGTTTTTGGACCTCGTTTATAGCCTACTAGTTCACGGATTCAGGTCTATATGAATTCACATGATGGCTTTTTTAAATTTTTATTTTTTATTCATAAAAATAATTTACTCTATACCTATGGTTTTATGGATGAAAATAGTATTAATAACCTGAAGATCCTCATCCTTCATGAATTTCCGAACCAATAACTCTTGCTAAATATATAGAGTGTTTTTGGATGCATTATAGTTCATACTTTCCGCCCCCGAAAATCCTGCCAAGGACATTCCCCTACTTGAACTTTACACACTCCTTTCGGGAACGACTACAGTTTAGTATAGTACGATACGATCGTGCCGATCATCGTAGAAAAAATGTCGGTCTTCCCATTGGTCGAGAACCATACCGTCCGGCAACCGCACCAGTATTAGCCGACATCCCCGTCGGTCCTTTTGCGATTCAGGGCTGCGAGCCATCAGCACATGTTCGTTTTTCGGATCGACGTGCACGAATGTCCCTTTGCGGGTGCGAAACAGCGGTTGGCGGTCGCGCAGGCGGACGAGTTCGGTTGTCCCGTCATCTGTATGCCGCACGCCGTAACCCTCCCCGTTGCGAAACCAAGTCCATCCCCATTCCCTTTCTGCAAACGGGTATCGCTGTAAATCATCCGGCTTCGCCGAACGGCCAAGCGGAAAATGCGTCAGCAGCGTCACTCCGGAGCGAAAATCTTTTTTCCAGTAATACAGATACTGACGGTCGCTTTCAAGCACATTTAGAGCCGACGATCGGTCGCTTCGGTCGACGATCGTCCAGGGAATAGCCCGTCCGGCCTTGATGCTGCGAATCAGGTCACCGGTTCGGCAAAAGGCGATCGTCTCCATCTGATCGGTATAGACGGTATCGTTTTGACACCAAAAGTTTTCTTTTTCCTGCCACTGGATGCGGCCGGTTTTCAGGATCAGGGTGTCGCTGCCGGGACCGCAGAGCCAAACGTCCTGGAGACGGGCAAGCGAATCGCCGTCCAGATCTTCGGGCACGGGATAAGTTCGGCCG
>MOXJ01000057.1 GCA_002507565.1 Candidatus Reconcilbacillus cellulovorans | reverse complement strand
CAAGCGGCGCGCCGGGTCCCGAGATGGCGATCGGGCGAAGCAATTCCAGAGATGTGTTTTCCCTGTGGTACGTCTGAGCCACGGCGGCAGCCACACCGGCCGCTGATTCAATCATCATTGGGAGGAATCGTAGATGACCGAAAAGATCAAATTCACTAGGGAACATTTCATTGAGTTCTGTAAAGCATTCGACGAAGCAAACTGCTTTGATTTTGATGAAAAATCGGTTGAAGAAATTGGGCCAGACACCTATCGGTACTGCAGCATTTACAGAGATAAGGATAATTACAAATCGTCTGTAGAATTTCGATTGGAGAACGGAATTGTTTCGTGGGATGTGGAATATGGTTGGGAGGACGCATATGAAGAAATTCAAGATATATACCGGTTAATAGTCCGCAAGTTTTTCGGTTCAGAATACGGAAAATTGAGTCCAAGGGATTTAGAAATAGTCAGGAAAGCACACAAGCTCCTGAAAAGTGTTGTGACCGGAGATGATGATGACCGGGCTAGAATTGATGATGCACTTCATTTTGTGGAATGCCTTCTAATGGAATACGGAGGAGTAAGCTGTGCCGGGTGAACCCGGCTTTTTTATTTCCAGCGCGATTGCAAGTCGGGAGAACAGGGAAGTGCTACAGCTGGCACTTGGGTCCGAACAGTATGCCTGTTATATGCTTAGAATCAGCCGTTTCGCCAGGTCGGATCTTCACTTGTTCAAGACAACTTTTTACGAAGGATAACATAAGTTATCTTTTGATTTTCTTTGAAAAATCTATTGTTTTTCAAAGGATAACTATGGTAAAATGGGATCACAATTCTAAGGATTACTGTGTGAGAGAGGAAGAATCGGGGATGTTAAATCGTGTAATTTTGATTGGACGTTTGACTCGCGATCCGGAAATGCGTTACACGCCAAATGGTGTTGCCGTAACGAAGTTCACATTGGCGGTTGACAGGCCGTTTACGAATGGAAACGGCGAACGGGAAGCAGACTTCATCCCCATTGTAGTCTGGCGACAGGCGGCGGAAGCGTGCGCCAACTACCTGCGTAAAGGCAGGTTGGCCGCGGTCGAGGGGCGGATTCAAACACGTAGCTACGAAAACAACGAAGGCCGGCGCGTGTACGTGACGGAAGTGATCGCTGATAACGTCCACTTCTTGGAGAGCGCGAATAAAAGCAACGGCAATACTTCCGACGGTGGCGGATGTGGCGGAGATCCATTCTATGACGACGGGAAACCAATCGACATCAACGACGACGATCTTCCGTTTTGAGGGAGGTAAAAGGGATGTACTTCAACCCGATATCCAGTTGGTGGGTGAAAGACCTTGTATGCGTCAAATGCGGAACAACAAAATCGGTCAAATACGAGATGAATGGAAAGACCTACTGCAATGTGTGTGTACTTCCCGAGTCACTTATGCCCGACGAATCCACCGCCTACGGCAATGACTGCCTCGGCGGAAAATGTGAGTGGTGACTATGAACAAGCAACGCAAAGCGATCTGGGATAAATCCGGCGGGAAGTGCTGGTACTGCGGTTGTGATTTGCCAGAGAAAGGATGGCACGCAGACCACTTTGAGCCGATCCACCGAAAGTTGAAATATGATCAGAAGCGCGGGCTTTATACCACCGATGAGTGCTACCACCCTGAACGTGACAACGCCGATAACAAGGTTCCGTGCTGCGCTTCCTGCAACATCCAGAAAGGGATGCTTACGGTTGAGCAGTTCCGGGAGAAGATAGTCGGATTCATGAACAGCCTAAATCTATACTACACGCAATACGCCGTGGCTAAGCGGTACGGGCTGATAGCAGAGACGGGGAAAACAGTCGAATTTTGGTTTGAACGAAACGGAAAAGTGAGTGGTGAAAGGAGCGAACACGCATGACTGAATACCTGAACAAGCAAGCGGTGTTGGAGTGGCTGAACATGGAATGTCCGACAGCATGGGAAATTATGCAAGCAATTAAATCCGGCGCATTCGATACCGACAACAGCGAAATCCAGCGTCTGAAAAAAGAGCGAGACGAAGCCCGACAGAAAGCAGAAGACGCATGGAAAGAGATCGAAGAGCTGGAAGATCGACTGCTGCGAGTATCCGATCGCTGGTTCAGCGTCAAAGAACCGCCGAAAAACGGACAACGTGTATTGATATGGTATCGAAAAGGCAAAACACAAGACGTAGCAGAATCGAGGTTCGCAAACGGAGGATACATTGGGTTTTGGGATAGCGAAGTCACCCACTGGATGCCGATGCCCGAGCCGCCGAACCGGGATTCAGCAAGCGGATGATCGGTGAATACCGACAGTTACGATGACCCGTTCAAGGATGACGGCCGTCCGATCGAAATTTCAGAAGAGGATCTGCCGTTCTGAAGCTATACTAGTTTTGACACAAGAAGGGACTATATTAAGTGCCCAAAT
The DNA here is from genome assembly GCA_002507565.1 of Candidatus Reconcilbacillus cellulovorans. GTDB lineage: Bacteria > Bacillota > Bacilli > Paenibacillales > Reconciliibacillaceae > Reconciliibacillus > Reconciliibacillus cellulovorans. Next base: position 5,814 of record MOXJ01000057.1, on the reverse strand, counting down.
TGCAGAAAATTTAAGATGTATATTTCAGAACATATCATTGATAAGAAGAAATTGAGCGGCATCGACGTGCTCAAGAAATTGATGCGCAAATTCGTAAGTTCTTCAAATGAAAGGAATGACACAACATGCAACTGAACCCGGTTCAACAAGCCGCGCTTGCACAATTTCCGATCATCGATAAAGCTTTGAAAGAAAAACTCCAAGAAGGTTTCAAGCTTCGCACATTCAAATACGACCGTGTTGAGCTGACGAATCACGAAACCCTTTATATCACACTGGAAAAAGGGTATGAGACGTTCTTTTTGCGGCAATCAAAAGGCAGTTATGCCGGCAATGGATACTCTCATCCGATGTTTGGACGTGAAGGGGAAACTGGACAATTCATTGATACAGAAAGCGTTTAGGAAGGGGAATGACATGTCCTATAATGATTGAGAGTATTACAGAAATCCGCGCAAAAGCCCACTCCTTGAGGGGTGGGATGAAGCGCGTAGCAGTTTATTCATCGAACTGATACAATCATGGTGTGGGACAAGAATATCGTCATACGAAAACAACCGTATCGCTCATCAACTATCATTTCGTGTTCTGTCCGCGATACCGGCGGAAAGTTCTCGTTAGTCAAGTGGAATCACGGTTCAAAGAACTGGTAAGTGAGATTTGCGCCCAAAACAATTGGCTGATTCTTGCGATGGAAGTCATGCCGGATCATGTCCATTTGTTTCTCAATTGTCTCCCGACAGATTCGCCTTCCGGAATGTTGGCGACGATCAGGGGGATCACATCCAGGAGACTGCGTGAAGAATTCCCGCATCTAAGACACCTTCCCAGTTTATGGACACGTTCCTTCTTTGTGAGTACGGCAGGAAATGTGTCCAGTGATACCATCCGCCGGTACGTCGAAGCTCAAAAAAAGCGCGGGTGAATCATATGCACAAAGCCTATTCCTTCCGTCTCTATCCGACAAAAGAACAAGCACAACAAATTCGACGCACCATCGGGTGCTGCCGATTCGTGTTCAACCACTTCCTCGCTCGCCGGAAAGAAGTCTATGACCGGGACGGTGCCACCCTGAACCAGTACGCCTGTATGCGGGAATTGCCCGCGTTGAAAGAGCAGCATCCTTGGCTTCGGGAAGTAGACTCCACAGCCCTGCAACGGACGGTGGAAGAGTTGGACGACGCCTTCCAGCGGTTCTTCCGGGAGAAGAAAGGCTACCCGCACTTCAAGAGCAAGAAGCACCCGAAGCAATCCTACACGTCCAAGCGCAACGGCAGAAAGGATGACAAGGCAACCATCCGTATCGAGGGGAACCGGATTCGGCTCCCGAAGGTGGGATGGGTGAAGTTTGCCAAGTCCCGCGAAGTCAAGGGGCGCATCCTTTCTGCGACGGTTCGTCTGGCTCCTTCGGGAAAGTTCTTTGTATCGGTTCTGGTGGATACAAAGATTCAGCCTTTGGAGCCACTGATAACTTCCGTTGGCATTGACCTTGGGTTGAAGGCTTTCGCCATGCTCAGCACCGGGGAAACGATCCCGAATCCTCGGCACCTGCGAAAGCACGAAGAAAAACTGAAACGCTGGCAACGCATTCTTTCTCGCCGGAAGCCGGGTGGGGGGAACCGGGAGAAAGCGCGGCTGAAAGTGGCTCGCCTGCATGAGAAGGTACGCAACGCCCGGCTGGACTTCCTGCACAAGCTGTCCACCCGGCTGATTCGCGAAAACCAAGTGATCATCCTGGAGGATTTGCGGGTGCGGAACATGCAGCAGAACCACAAACTGGCCCAAAACATTGCCGATGCCAGCTGGTCGGAATTTCGGCGGCAGTTGGAGTACAAAGCGGTATGGTACGGGAGGCGTGTGGTCATCGTTTCGCCCACTTTCCCGTCGAGCCAGCTTTGCTCCCGATGCGGGCACCGCAACGTTGAGACAAAAGACTTGTCTGTTCGGCAGTGGACATGCCCAGAGTGCAGAACAACCCATGATCGGGATTTCAATGCCGCGAAGTTGAGTACGTCTGCCTAAAAGATGAACCGTGGGACACACGGGTATCGCTTGGTGCCTCAAGGCAGAACTCCCGGGTACGGGAGTGCTCCCAAGAATCCTACGGCTTTAGCCGTGTGGAGTGTCAAGGAGGACAAAATCTCTTGATGATTTACGAGCAATGGCTCAAAGAAAACGGAAAAACACCTCGGACGATTTCTCGATATTTGAACATAGTTAGTGACTTCCAATCCTGGTACGTGCGTGAATCAGGCGAGGAATATCGTCCGGATCGTGTGTCTGCACTCGACCTGCAGGATTATAAGCAATACTTGATTCGAGATGCCACCTATCAAGATGCACAAGGAAATAGCCGGAGATACAAGATTTCGACCGTGAACAACACCATCAAAGGTCTCCGGACGTATTTCACGTACTTGGAAGAAATCGGCCAGATCACATCCAATCCAGCTCGCAAATTGAAACCGCAGAAGCTGCAGGAACAAGAAGAGGAACCGCGCTGGCTCAATAGGCCGGAGCGTAGCCGGCTGCTCTTTTACGTGGATCACCAAGAGGGAACAAAAAACCCGTGGCGTTTTGCACGGAATCGAGCAATCGTATATGTCTTCCTGCACGCCGGGCTGCGAGAGAACGAGCTTGTTGATCTGGATCTGGACGATCTGGACTTTGTAGAAGACATCCTGCGCGTCCGGAATGGGAAGGGTGGCAAGACTCGATATTTGCCGATCAACCGTGATTTAAGGCGCGCACTCCAGGAGTGGCTTGAACAAAGGGGAGAGCTGCCGACGAAGGCTGTATTTGTGTCGCAGCGAGGACATAAGCGCCTTACCACGGATGGCGTATATTACTATATTACCTCTCTTAAAGAAAAAACGGGAATCCCGGATCTTACGCCGCACGTGTTGCGCCATACTTTTGCACATGACCTGGTTGAAAGAGGGGAGAGCTTGCACACCGTTGCAAAGCTGCTCGGCCACACCAATATTAACTATACGCGCAGATATGTGACGCCCAGCCGGGCAGAAGCTCGGGCTGCCGTTGAAAAATTATCAGAAGAACGCTGAAATGGGGGGATATGATGAGTAAGGATCTCTTAACGGTAACGGTAGGAGAGGGGATATGTGACAATTGCGAGAAAGTGACGCGGCTCATCATTTTGGACGGCTATAACGGCGGGGTCGGCATATGCCAGGAATGCCATTTTCGTGTGCTCAAAAAGATGAACGAATGTGCGGTACATCTAAACAAGAATTGCGCGATATGATGAATATTGACGTAATCCCGCGAAAAATCTATCTTTATATCTTTAAAATCCGATTCTGCTGTGCTAGAATACCAAATAGGCAAAAGTTACACGCCGAAAAAATCAATACCAACAACGACAAAAAAATAAAAGCGATCTGACGGATCCTACCCCGCAGATCGCTCTGGTGTGGTTCCTTCGGGAACCCACCAAAAACCACCTGCTTATATTTTAATCAAAGTATGCTCAATTTGCAAGGGTTTGGCGTAAGATTCAGGTATGTTATTCTTGGAATCTTGTGCCCTCATTGTAAAGGCGTACCTACAGTCGGTGGTTCAACCGTGGTAGGTACGCCTTTTTTGGTTTCTTCTCTCCAAATGGAGAGTTGAAATAAAAAAAACCGGACATTACTAGTCCGGTCTTGATCAGCCGATCCCCCAATCGACTGATCAGGTGCGGCGCAGCCGCAAATGATTACCCAACAAAACAAGGAGGATTCCCGAACTGTCAGCTTTCCCCGAGCTGTCAGTTCAACCAAAGCCAGCTGTCATCGACTAGCTGCAAGCTGTCATCGACTAGCTGCATTCAGTTGCATACAAAAAAACCTAATTGGTACGCATCACTATATCACGTGCCAAGCGATTATTCAAGGTCAATTCGCCATGTTAAATTGCACAGGTATTTTGTCCTAAAAAGGGCTTAATACATAGATTTTGATCCTTAATACCTAAGTCAAATTACCCTGAATTCCATTTTTTGGGAATGGAGTATCGAGGGCTTAGTTTCTTATTGCCTTTTTTGGGGGTTAGGAACGATGGCCGTAGAACTGCAGCATTATCGTGGTCAGGTTTCTATCTTAACGAGAATTGAACTGTTTTTTGACCTGTTGTTCGGATCTTATATGAGAGATTACCCGAAACGCTCTGCGGGCCGGATCAAGGGCGAAAGAAAGTTTGACCCGGACCGTCAATGGGTTTTTCTCGGTTCAAAAACTTCTATGATCAGTGTGGCCACAAAATCCACGTTATATGCCGTTCTCTCTGATCCGGCCGTCGACACGACCTATTTTACGCCAAATGGATATTTTCATCGGAAGACGAGACTTACGGAATCACTTCGTTGGCTTAATGCTTTCGTATTTGATCTCGATGTGCATGGAGAATCCGTTCAAGATGTGCTCGATCGATGCGATCGAGCAGGGCTGCCGCGGCCGACGGCCATCGTGAAAACACCAAGCGGCGGATATCACGTCCACTTCTTCTTTAGGGATTCGATTCGTGCAACGAAAAAGACAGTTCGTCTTTATACGGCCATCATGGGGCATATCGCAAACGACCTGGAGGCTGACCTTGCAGCTGTCGGTGCTAATCGTATTTTCCGGACGCCGACAGAAGAAAGCTTGGTTTATTTTCAGCCTGTAAACAGGTACAGTTTCGACATGTTTAAGGAATGGCGGGAGATCAACCACCCCTTCGAACCAAGCTCTGGCCGAATCGTGAGCTTGCATACAGAAAACCTCATGGATCATCCAGCAGTTCAACGATTGTTGACCATGCCTTGCAGTTATGGCCAGCGTGATATTGTAGCTTTCAATTTGGCGCTGGCGATGAAAGCATCGGGTTGGACTCAGCAGGAAGCCGAAGTCGCTTTGCGGCATTGGTATGATCGCTATTGCGCGAAGGGCGCGCCTGCCGGCAAAAAGCCTTTCAGCCAGCGGGACGCGATCTATAAGGCGCAATACGTCTATCGCAATTCAAGACTTCAAGCCCCGAAAGCTGAAATGATTCGCACGCTGTCCGGAATGGAATTTTCCTATTCAGCACGTATCCGGGGAGAGTCTGCAAAACCTAGATCTGAGCGTGAGCGCAGCCATCTGTGCGAGTGGGGAGAAGACCTTTTGTCGCTTTTGCATGCAGAAAAAGAGCTGTCTGGCACCCAGCAGGAATTGGCGGAGCGTATGAAGTGCCCGATTGCCTCTTTTAAGCTTGTGCTTCGGCAGCTGAAAGATGCCGGTAAAATCATTGTCGAAAGCAGAAAAGGCCGCGGCGGCGTGACCATTATACGGCTTCCGGAAGAGCCGGAATTGCCGGCTGCAAAAGACGAGCTGCAGTATGAGAAGACATCCGTCCAGAAGACGCATGTTGAAACGCTTGTCGTGATCCATGCCGACTTTAGGCAGCGTAAAGTAATGCGTATCGATCGTATCCACAGATGTGAACAACTGCAGCTTCCGGATCCAGACCCTCCAGATTAAAAGTATATACTCCATAAACAGGGGATTGGGCGGTGGGTGGGCTCCTGCAGCTCGTCGGCCGCCGGCCCGGCGTCCCGTGCCTCCGGATGCGGCCAGGCGGGGGGAACCCCTGCAGCTCGTCGGCCGCCGGCGTCCCGTGCCTCCGGATGCGGCCAGGCGGGGGGACCCCCTGCAGCTCGTCGGCCGCCGGCGTCCCGTGCCTCCGGATGCGGCCAGGGGGGGGAACTCCTGCAGCTCGTCGGCCGCCGGCGTCCCGTGCCTCCGGATGCGGCCAGGCGGGGGGAACCCCTGCAGCTCGTCGGCCGCCGGCGTCCCG
>MOXJ01000056.1 GCA_002507565.1 Candidatus Reconcilbacillus cellulovorans | reverse complement strand
GGGTCCAGTATGGGCTGCGGGAGATCGTCCGGAGTCCTGTGACGATGGCCTAAATGGGATGCTGAGGTCTCTCCTCCTACCGAGTCTTGACACGGACGGAGGCAAAAAACCGTTTGACCCCCCCATTTTTTTGGGATATAATTCTTATTTAAAAGCGGGCAAAGCATGCTTCCTGCTGTGGCTGGTCTGGGGCAGGCGCGCGAATCGCGTCTTGCCGCCCTTCGCGGGAAGCTTTTTTCATGAAAGGGGAGCGTCTGAACGTGGCGCACGAAGCATCCGGTTACCGTCCCCAGGAAATCGAGCCGAAGTGGCAGAAATACTGGGAAGAAAACAAAACGTTCCGAACGCTGGACGACGATTCGAAGCCGAAGTATTACGTGCTGGACATGTTTCCGTACCCGTCCGGCGCCGGGCTGCACGTCGGCCATCCCGAAGGCTATACGGCGACCGACATCATCGCGCGCTACAAGCGAATGAGGGGATTCAACGTCCTGCACCCGATGGGCTGGGACGCGTTCGGCCTGCCGGCTGAGCAGCACGCGCTGGAAACCGGCCAGCATCCGCGCGACATCACGAAGCGCAACATCGACAATTTCCGCCGCCAGATCAAATCGCTCGGCTTTTCGTACGACTGGGACCGCGAATTCAGCACGACCGATCCCGATTATTATAAGTGGACGCAGTGGATTTTTATCCAGCTTTACAAAAAAGGGCTCGCCTACATGGCGGAAGTGCCGGTGAACTGGTGTCCGGCGCTCGGCACGGTGCTCGCCAACGAGGAAGTGATCGACGGCAAGTCGGAGCGCGGCGGTCACCCGGTTATCCGCAAGCCGATGCGGCAATGGATGCTGAAGATCACCGAGTATGCGGAGCGGCTGCTCGAGGACCTGGAGGAACTCGACTGGCCGGAGAGCATCAAGGAAATGCAGCGCAACTGGATCGGCAAGTCGGAAGGCGCGGAAGTGCGCTTTGCTGTCGACGGCCATCCCGACCTTGAGCTCGTCGTGTTCACCACCCGTCCGGACACGCTGTTCGGCGCGACGTACTGCGTCCTGGCGCCGGAGCACGAATGGGTCGACCGCATCACGACTGCCGAATACCGCCAGGCCGTCGAGGCGTACCGTGAGGCGACCGCGTGCAAAAGCGACCTCGAACGGACCGATCTGAACAAGGACAAGACCGGCGTGTTCACCGGTGCTTATGCCGTTAATCCGGTCAACGGCCGCAAAATCCCGATCTGGATCGCCGACTACGTGCTCGGCGGCTACGGCACCGGCGCGATCATGGCGGTCCCCGGACACGACCAGCGCGACTGGGAATTCGCCAAAAAATACGGCTTGCCGATCGTCGAAGTCGTCAAGGGCGGCGACCTGGAGAAAGAAGCGTATGTCGGCGACGGCCCGCACGTTAACTCGGACTTTCTGGACGGCCTGTACAACAAAGAAGCCATCGCCAAAATGATCGAATGGCTGGAGCAAAACGGCAAAGGCCGCGCGAAAGTGACCTACCGGCTGCGCGACTGGCTGTTCAGCCGCCAGCGGTATTGGGGCGAGCCGATCCCGATTCTGCACTTGGAAGACGGCACGATGAAACCGGTGCCGGAAGACGAGTTGCCGCTTCTTTTGCCAGAAGTCGATGAAATCCGACCGTCGGGTACCGGCGAGTCGCCGCTGGCCAACGTGCCGGAATGGGTGAACACCGTCGATCCGGAAACCGGTATGAAGGCGCGCCGCGAAACGAACACGATGCCGCAGTGGGCGGGCAGCTGCTGGTATTACTTGCGCTTCATCGACCCGCACAACGACAAGGAGCTCTGCTCGTTCGAACTGCAGAAAAAATGGCTGCCGGTCGACCTGTACATCGGCGGCGCCGAGCACGCAGTGCTGCACCTGTTGTACGCGCGGTTCTGGCATAAGGTGTTGTACGACCTCGGGCTCGTCTCGACGAAAGAGCCTTTCAAAAAATTGGTCAACCAGGGCATGATTCTCGGCGAAAACGGCGAGAAAATGTCCAAATCGCGCGGCAACGTCATCAACCCCGACGACATCGTCAACCAGTACGGCGCGGACACGCTGCGCATGTACGAGATGTTCATGGGGCCGCTCGAGGCGACGAAGCCGTGGAACACGCGTGGCGTCGAAGGCGTTTACCGGTTTTTGAACCGGGTCTGGCGGCTGTATGTCGCGGAAGACGGCGGGTTGAATCCTAAGATCGGCGACGGGCCGGCCGACGCGTCGTTCATGCGCGTCTGGCACAAGACGATCAAGAAAGTGACCGAAGATATCGAGGCGCTCCGGTTCAACACGGCGATCAGCCAGCTGATGATTTTCGTCAACGAGGCGTACAAGCAAGAGCGGCTTCCGCGACAGGCCATGGAAAATTTCGTGCAGCTATTGTCGCCGTTTGCCCCGCATATCGCCGAGGAGCTGTGGCAGCGTCTCGGCCACGACGATACGATTACGTACGTGCCGTGGCCGGCATACGACGAGCGTTGGACGGTCGACGAAGAAGTCGAGATCGTGCTGCAGGTTGGCGGCAAGATCGCCGACCGCGTCCGCGTCTCGGCCGACGCCGGCGAACAGGAGCTCGAACGTCTGGCGCTCGAGAACGCCAAAGTGCGGGAACGCATTGGCGATCGCGAGGTGCGCAAAGTCATCGTCGTCGCCGGCAAGCTGGTCAACGTGGTCGTCGGTTGAGCCGCTCGCGCATGGCCGTGCAATCTTCCGCAAATTTGGCATGGGTCGCGCGTACGAGTCGGACGAAGACGTCATTCCATTCACGTTCCAAAAATTCCAGACCAAGTGCAGTAATCCCGCCGGGAACGGCGACGCGTTCCCGGATTGAGGCGAACGTAAACGATTCCGCCGTCAGCAATTTGGCTGTTCCGAGCGTCATCGCGGAAACAAGCCGGCCGGCGAGTTCCCGGTCGATTCCGGTCTCGGCGACGGCCGCATCGACGAACTTTTGCAGAAACAACGCCAAAAACGCAGGGCCGCAGCTTGAAAGATCCGACGCGATGCGGACGAACCGTTCTTCGATGCGCACGGGCGTGCTGAACGGCGACAGCAGTGACTCAAGGCGGCGGATGTCGGTGTCGGTCGCTCGTTTGCCGTAAACGCAAAGTGTCGCTCCGCAAAGCGCGCGGTTGACAACGCTCGGAATGACGAGTGCGACCTTAGCGGGCAATATGCTTTCCAGATCTTCGACGGATATCGGGCTTGCGATCGGGACGACGAGCTGATGTGCGCCGACGACGGAGGAGATAGAGGCGACGACGTCGGGAACATCGACCGGCCGAACGCAGATGAAGACGATTTCCGACAAGCGGGCGACATCTTCCGGCGCAGGGACGACGCGAAGGCCGGAATGAGCCTCGGCAAGCTCTTCCGCCTTGCGCGGAGTACGGTTGCATGCCGTAATCCGATCGGCCGGCAGCGCGCCCGAACGGATCATCGCCTCGACCAGCATCCGGCCCATGTTGCCGGTGCCGATAAACCCTGCCGCGGCCATGGCGATCACCCCTTTGTTCATGTTTATGACGTCGAGCGGACGGATTTGACTTTTTCACGCAAAGGAGGCGGGGCGATGCGGGAACGCCGTCAGGATTGGCGGACGGCGGCTTTGGTCGTCGTCGCGACCGGAGCCGCGTTTGCTGCCGGTGTTGTGCTCGGCTCTCGGTCGGCCGACGGCCCGACGCCGCCTTTTCCGTCCGAGTGGCGTCGGATGGACGGTGCCGTTGAATCGGTCGTTTCGCGACGCGAGGCTGAGGTGCGGAAGACGCCCTCTCCGGTCGCGCCTATGCCGACGAGTGTCTCCAGAGCGCCTTCGCCTTCCGCGAAATTGGACCTTAACCGCGCGGGCAAAAGCGATTTGATCCGGTTGCCGGGCATCGGCGAGGCGCGGGCGGAAGCGATTATCGCGCTGCGCGAGAAGAAAGGCCGCTTCGAACGGGTGGAAGATTTGCTCGAGGTCAAGGGCATCGGCCCGAAAATTCTGGAAAAGATTCGGCCACAGGTGACGGTGGTACCGTGACGGAACGAAAAAGTTGGGACACGTATTTTATGGACATCGCCTACATGGCGTCGACGCGCTCGCGCTGTCCGCGCCGACAGGTGGGGGCGGTACTCGTCCAGGGCAAAAAGCTGTTGGGGACGGCCTATAACGGTGCTCCCATGGGGGTTCCCGACTGTTCAGAGGCGGGTTGTATGCTTGTCGAGGAATATGAGCTTATAGGGGAAAACGGTGAGAATGTAGTTCGGAAACAACGGTGCGTGCGCACGATCCACGCCGAGCAAAACCTGCTTTTGTTCACCGATCGCCGCGACCGGGAAGGCGCCATCGTCTATGTGACGGACGAACCGTGCTGGACGTGCGCCAACATGCTGGCCAACAGCGGTATCGCCGAAATTGTTTATCATCGGCCGTATCCCAAAGATCACGACAAAGTCGCCGCACTGATGGAGATGAAAGGAATTGTGCTGCGCAGGTTGGCGTCCTATGAGCCGCCAGCGGGAACCGTCGGACGCTCGACGTCGGAATAAAGGGGCGAATGTTGCGGGGAAGAAACCCCGTCCTCAAGGAAGGGCGGGGTTTTCTTGTGGGTACGCCCAGCATGGGCGTCACGGCTTGAGGTACACGAACCCGATTGGAGGCCGTTACAGTCGGATAAGTTGCCACAACACAACGAAATCCGAAGCCGCCAAGGGCTGTAGCGGTAGACTCGGGCAAGCGCGGGCGGAAAGATGACGCTCTTATTCTCTCGAGGCCTGCAGGGCACGCCAACTGCATTGGTAACCGCAGCCGGGAGGCTGCGCTGAACCTGCAGGAGTCAGCAGAGGCCATAGTACGCCGGTACGGGACGCCGGAGGGCGGAAGGGCCGAACCGA
>MOXJ01000055.1 GCA_002507565.1 Candidatus Reconcilbacillus cellulovorans | reverse complement strand
TTCTCATTAAGTTCTATCCAAGGGCGCTTCGGGTGTCGAAGATGAAATCATGCGAAAACGCGAGAAAAACGAAGAAAACATTAATTTATTGAGGGAGGAAACAACATGACGGATCTGAATTTCACCGCGTACGACATCGCGCTCGTCCCCGCCATCGTCGGCCTGGTGAGTTTGATCCGGACGTTCGGCGTACCGCCGCGCTGGCTGCCGCTCATCGCGATGGCGCTCGGCCAGATCGCGGCGTTCGTCTATGTCGAGCCGGTCGATCCGAAGGAGGCGGTGCTGGCCGGGATCGTAATGGGGCTTGCGGCGATCGGCATGTGGAGCGGCGTCAAAAATACTGTGTTTCCCGGCGGCAATACCGGGGGACCGGTTGATTCGGCGGTGCCTGCAAACCCGTCTGCACCTGCGGGATCATCGGGAGAGTCGGATACGCCGGGCGTCGGTCGGTAAAAACGGGAGACGCGCCGCACTTCTTTCAGCGTGCGCTTGTCGGTGGTGGCCCGCTTACGTATGATAGAAAGAAAAAGCTGAAGCTCGGGACGTTTCGGGAAGGAGGGATACCGTTGCAGGGCCGGCATCCGCAGCACCGGAAAGAACCGCTCGCCAAGCTGCTGAGGCGGGCGCTGTTTCTTTTTCTCGGCGCCTCGCTTGTGTCGGTGGGGCTGGAAATTTTTCTTGTGCCCAACCGGATCATCGACGGCGGCATCGTCGGCGTGTCGATTCTGCTGTCCGCCCTGACGCCCGTGCCGCTCGGCGCGTATCTGACGCTGCTCAATCTGCGTTTCTTTATCTCGGTTACAAACAGATCGGCAAAACGTTCGCGGCGTCCACCCTGTTCGCCGTTCTCGTCATGTCGATCGGCACAACGCTGCTTCATCCCGTGCCGCCGATCACGATCGACCCGCTTTTAGCCGCGGTGTTCGGCGGCATCACGCTCGGCGCCGGCGTCGGCCTCGTAATCCGTTCGGGCGGTTCGCTCGACGGTACCGAAATCGTCGCGATTCTGCTCAATCGCAAAACCGCCTTTTCCGTCGGCGAAGTCGTCATGTTCATCAACATTTTCATTCTGGGCAGCGCCGGGTTTGTGTTCGGCTGGGATCGCGCGATGTATTCGCTCATCGCCTATTATGTCGCGTTCAAGGCGATCGACGTCGTGATCGAAGGGTTCGACGAGTCGAAGGCGGTCTGGGTGATCAGCGACAAAAGCGCGGAAATCGGCGACGCGATCGTGCACCGGCTCGGCCGCGGCGTGACGTATTTGCGCGGCGAGGGCGGTTATACGGGGGAGGATCGGCGCGTCATTTACTGTGTGATTACGCGCCTGGAAGAAGCGAAGCTGAAGTCGATCGTGGAAGAGATCGACCCGGGGGCGTTTCTGTCGATCGGGCCGATTCACGACGTCCGCGGCGGACGGTTCAAGAAGCGCGATATTCACTGAGACGGCGGGCAAGGTTGCAGTTTGTCTTCCATTTTGTTCCTTAGATCACACCCGCACAGTATGTGTTGCCACGTGGCCAAATAGGCGACCAGAATGCCTAAGTTGCATCGGCCGGTGGCGGACTGTACGGCCGCCTTACCCATTCCCCGGTCCCGGGTCCGGGACGATTCCCCTGCTTCCGGTCGTTGGAACGGGACCGCGGCCGGCGTTATACTGAAAATCGGGTGCGGCCGGGCGCCCGATCCGGATGCGGAGGGGAGAGAAACCGCTTATGTTTTTGACGCGCTTCAGCCTGAAAAACGCGCTGGCCGTCGCGATTCTGGCCGTGCTCGCAGCGGTCGGCGGCCTGTACGCGTCTTCGCAGTTCAAGCAGGAAGCGATGCCGGACGTTTCGATTCCGTACCTGTTCGTAACGTCGTTTTACCCGGGGGCGACGCCGGAAGAGGTGCGCGCGGAGGTCGCCGAACCGCTCGAACAGGCGCTGCGCAATATCCGCGGCGTGCAGACGGTGCTGTCGACGGCAGCGTCGAATGTGGCGACGGTGACGCTGGAATTTTCGTTCGACGCCGATCTCGATGAAAAAAAGCGCGAGGTCGAGGAGGCGCTGGCCGGCGTCCGCCTGCCGCAGGAGGCGGAAAAGCCGCAAGTGACGAAATTGTCGTTCGAAAGCGGCCCGATGATGTACACGGCTGTTTCCGCCGGCGACGGGGTGTCGGAACAGGAGCTGGCCGCGTTCGTCCGCGACCGCGTCTTGCCCGCGCTTCAGGGGCTGGAAGGCGTCGGTCGCGTGCAGGTGCTCGGACTGCCGCCCGAGCGCGTCGACGTCCGCCTTTTGCCTGATAAGATGGCGGAAAAAGGCGTCACGTACCAGCAAGTGCGCCAGGTGCTGCAGGCGATGAACGTGACGCTGCCGGTCGGCGAGGCGACGTTCGACCGCGTGAAACGCGCCGTCGTACTGACGGGGCGCGCGCGGACGGTCGACGAGTTGAAAAAACTCGTCGTCCAGCCGATGCCCGAAGTACGCCTGGCCGACATCGCGGATATTTCGGAAGGGGAAGCGGAACCGGACACGATCACGCGCGTTCAAGGGAACCCCGCCGTCGCCGTCAATATCGTCCGCAACATCGACGCCAACACGGTCGATGTATCGGATCGCGTGCGCGAAAAGTTGAGCGAACTGTTCGAGGGCGAGACGGGTTTTAAGCTCGACATCGTGTACGATGCAGCCGTCGACGTGAAGCGGTCGGTACGCGGCATGCTGCGCGAAGGGCTGCTCGGCGCGCTGTTCGCGTCACTGCTCATTTTACTGTTCTTGCGCAACGGCCGCGCGACGCTGATCGCCGTCGTTTCGATCCCGCTGTCGGTGCTGATCGCGCTGATGCTGCTCAAGGCTTTTACGGATGTCACGCTGAACATCATGACGCTCGGCGGCATGGCGGTGGCGATCGGTCGCGTCGTCGACGACAGCATCGTCGTCATCGAAAACATCGTGCGTCGGCTGCAGCATCGCGGCGGCGGGACGCCGGGACGGGAGCTTTTCTTCGACGCGACGAGGGAAGTCGGCGGGGCGATCACGTCGTCGACGCTGACGACGGTGGCGGTGTTCGCGCCGCTCGGGCTGGTCGGCGGCATGATCGGCAAAATTTTTGCGCCGTTCGCGCTGACGGTCGTGCTGTCGCTTCTGTCATCGCTTCTGGTGGCCGTGACGGTCGTGCCGGCGATGGCGTACGCGATGCTTAGGCGCGGCGTGAAGGAAAAAACCGGCGCCGGCCGGGTCGCCGCTTTTTACCGACGCATGCTCGACTGGTCGCTTAAGCACAAGGCGGCGACGCTGCTTCTGGCGTTTTTGCTGTTCACCGGCAGTCTTGCGCTCGTGCCGTTCGTTGGGGTGACGTTCATTCCGGAGCCGGAAGAGAAGTTCGCGGTCATGACGCTCACGATGCCGAAAGGCACCGACGTGCGCGCGGTCGACGAGGCGGCGCTGCGGATCGACGAGCAGATCCGGCGATTGCCGGAAGTCCGTCTGTCGCTCGTGACGTCGGGAAGTCCGGAGGGCGAATTCGATCCGAATACGCTGGCGGCGGGCGAGAGCCATCGCGCGAATTGGGTGATCGGTCTTGATCCGGACACCGACGTCGACGCGTTTGTTCGGGCGAGGAAAGCGGATTTGCAGCCGCCGGCCGAGGGCGCAACGATCGACGTCCAGAAGTTGGCGTTCGGGCCGGGTGGACCGGGCATCTATGTCGTCGTGACGGCGAAAACGCGCGACGATCTGCGGCGCGCTACGGAAACGATCGCGGAAGCGGTGCGGAGCGTGCCGGGCACGGAAAACGTCCGCCATACGCTCGTCGACGATCTGGAAAGTGTACGGGTGACCGTAAGGTCTGCAGACGCGTTGCGGAACGGCCTGTCGACGGCGCAGGCGTGGGCGATGCTCCGGCCGCTTTTTGCCGATGAGCGGGTGGGCAAAATCGGCGAGGGCGGCAGAACGCTCGACGTCGTGTTGAGCGTCGGGGGCGCCGCGCCGAAGTCGGCGGCGGACATCGCGAACTTGCCGCTTCTGTCTCCGCTCGGCCGGACGGTCGCGCTCGGCGACATCGCGGACGTCGCGACGCTCCGGCATCCGGCGGCGATCCAGCTGCGCAACGGACAGGAATACGCCGCCGTCGTCGGCAACATCGCCGATCCGGACACCGGCAAGGTCAACGCGGAATTGCGCAGGAAGCTCGAAGCGCTGTCGCTGCCGGAAGGCGCATCGTATTCGCTCGACGGATCGAACAAACAGATCAACGACATGATGCGCGACATGTCGATGGCGATGCTGGCTGCCGTCGGCCTCGTCTACGTCGTCATGCTGGTGACGTTCGGCGAAGGGCGGGCGCCGTTCGCGATTCTGTTCTCGCTGCCGTTCGCCGCCGTCGGCGCGCTGGCCGGGACGTTCGTCGCCGGCGAGCCGATCTCGGTGGCGAGTATGGTCGGCATGTTGATGCTGATCGGCATCGTCGTGACGAACGCGATCGTGCTCGTCGACCGGGTGCAGAAGCAGATCGCCGCCGGGCTCTCGGTCCGCGAGGCGCTGCTCGAGGCGGGCGGAACGAGGCTCAGGCCGATTCTGATGACGGCGATCGCGACGATCTGCGCGCTTGCGCCGCTGGCGCTCGGCTGGAGCGAAGGGGCGCTCGTGTCGAAAGGGCTGGCGGTGGTCGTCATCGGCGGACTGACGACGTCGACGTTGTTGACGCTGCTGGTCGTGCCGGTGATGTACGAACTGCTGCACGGTCGGCGAGGGAGTCGGTTGAAGGCAGAGGCCGGGACCGCCGGGTGACGGCGGCGTGATGAAAAATCCCTACGGCCGGGGGACCCGGGCGTGCCGTACCGGAACTGCGTCCGACTGACATGGAGGCCGGTACCCGGGTTGCTCGGCTTTTTGTTCCGGTCGAGTCGAGGTCGAAGCCGGCGATTGCAATTCGTCCGTCAATCAGGTAAAATTGGAGGCAGTCATCAAGAAACGATTGATGATTCTGCGGACGGAAGCACCGTCCGGATGAGGCGTTGTCGCACAGAGTTTGGTGCGGCGACTCCTCCGTCCGGACGGTTTCGTTTTGTGGTACAATAATTTTTAAGCGAAAGGACGAATCGCGTTGGTCAAGCGGAAAAACGTCCGGGACTCCGCGCGGAATCGGCGCGACCGATTGAGGGCGCCTTCTTGCTCCGGCGCGGTTTCCGATGCTTCGGACCAGGCGACTGCCGAAGCCGCGTTCCATGGAGCAGCCGAGTCTTCGGCGATTGCCCGCGAAGCGGCGGCGGCCGTCGAAGGGCAGGTGCGTTCCGAGCAGACGGCGGCGACGGGAAACTCGGATGCTCGGTCGACGACGGCTGTATCGAGGCCGACCGTGGTTCCGGTCGCGTCATCGGTTGTATCGCCGCTTGCATCTTCATCGCCGGCAGCGGCCGGCGATATTCCGCCGCAACCACAGGTGCCCGACACAACCGGGCCGGCGGAGCTTGTCCCTTCGCCGCCCGTCCCGGTCTATCACGTGCACGACCTCGCCTACCGCGGCCTTCTGTCCGTCAAGGCGGTGTTTCTCGACTTCCTGCGCTCGTTCGTGCCCGCCGACTGGGTGCGCGACCTCGACGAAGACAGCTTCACCCAGGTCGAGTCGACGCTC
>MOXJ01000054.1 GCA_002507565.1 Candidatus Reconcilbacillus cellulovorans | reverse complement strand
GGTCCAGTATGGGCTGCGGGAGATCGTCCGGAGTCCTGTGACGATGGCCTAAATGGGATGCTGAGGTCTCTCCTCCTACCGAGTCTTGACACGGACTCGCGCAAAAAACCGCTTGACACCGCAAATCGGCGATGCTATTGTAAGGTATCGACATTCGGAAAAGTCGCCAATCGGGAAACGGGTGCCCCGGCGAAGTCGGCTTTGTGCCGGCTCGAACGCCCGGGCTTAAAAGGGAAGCCGGTGCGAATCCGGCGCGGTCCCGCCACTGTAACGGCCGAGTTTTCGGGCACGCGGCGCTTACGCGGCGCCGCCGCGCACGTCCACTGGCCGCTCCCCGCGGCTGGGAAGGACGCCCGAAAACGATGACCCGAAGCCAGGAGACCTGCCCGTTTCCGTCGGACACCGGACCTACGGAGGATAGGGAGGGTGTGTTTTCGCGCGCCATCGGCCGTGGACGCCCGAACGGCGGGCAACGGGACGGTCGCCGGACCGCCGATCGCGCCGTTTTCGTCCCCGGGACGGCGCCTCGTCGAGTTTTTCCGACGACGGCACGTCTGCAGGACCGAAACCGCGACGCTGAAAGCGGCCGGTTTTACGGCGCATGTGCGAACCCAAACCCCCGTTTTCCGATCCGGAGGCGGGGGATTTTGTTTTTCTCCGGAACGTCCGCTGTGGAATCGATTTTACTCAATTATGACCGAAAGGAGCGATCCGATCGTGCTGACGAGCAACCTCGGCTACCCGCGCATCGGTTTCCGCCGCGAATGGAAAAAGACGCTGGAATCGTACTGGCAGGGAACCTGCGCGAAAGAGGCGTTCGAGGCCGACATGAAGACCGTCCGCCTCGCCTGCCTCGAGGCGCAGAAACGCGCCGGCATCGACTGGATTCCGGTCGGCGACTTCAGCCTGTACGACCACGTGCTCGACGCGGCCGACTTATTCGGCATCGTCCCGGAACGGTTCGACCGCATCGCCGACCCGCTGGCGCGCTATTTCGCGATGGCGCGCGGCGCCGACGACGCGCCCGCCTGCGAAATGACGAAATGGTTCAACACGAACTACCACTATATCGTTCCGGAATGGACGGGGCGGGCGCCGCGCCTGCGGCACCTGCGCCCGATCGACCTGTGGCGGGAAGCGAAGGCAGAACTCGGCATCGACGGCAAAATCGTGCTTGTCGGCCCGTACACGTTCGTCCGCCTGGCCAAAGGCTATGAAGCGCGCGCTTTCGGCGACGTCCTCGCCGCGATGACCGAGGCGTACGCCGAACTGCTCGCCGAGGCGGCCAAGGCCGGCGTCGTGCGGGTTCAACTCGACGAACCGTCGCTCGTCACCGACGTTCCGGCCGACCATTGGCCGCTCGTCGCCCGCTCGTACGACCGGCTCGCCGCGGCGGCGCCCGGCCTGTTCCTGATCGTGCAGACCTACTTCGGCGCGCCGGCCGACGAACGCGCCTACCGGTCGATCGTCGCGCTGCCCGTGCAGGCGGTCGGACTCGACTTCGTCCACGGCCGAGTGAAAAACATCGCCTATCTGGAACAATACGGTTTTCCGGCGGACAAGCATCTTGCCGCCGGCGTCGTCGACGGGCGCAACATCTGGCGGACGGACATCGAAGACCGGCTTGCTCTGCTGGCCCGTCTGACCGAACGCGTCCCGGCGGACCGTCTCGTCGTGCAGCCGTCCTGCAGCCTGTTGCACGTGCCGATCCGCGCGGCGGCCGAAACGTCGCTTCCTCCGGCGCTGCGCGACATGCTGGCGTTCGCCGACGAAAAACTCGCCGAAGTCCGGCTGATCGCCGACATCGCGGCCGGCCGACAACCCGCCGATCCGCACGTCTCCGCCTATCGCGAAGCGGCGGCCGCGCTGGAACGCCTGCGCGCGGAACAAGCTGAAACCGGCCCCGCTCGGGAATCCACCCCGCCGTCCGCCGCAGCGGAGCCCGAACCGGACCGGCGCCCGCAAAGCTACGCCGAACGCCTGCCGCTCCAGCAGGCGAAATGGAAGCTGCCGCCCCTGCCGACGACGACGATCGGCAGCCTGCCGCAGACCGCCGAAGTGCGGCGCGCTCGGTTTTTGTACCGGAAAGGCGAATGGTCGCGCGAACAGTACCGCGCTTTCCTGGAACAGCAGATGCGCGAATGGATCCGCATCCAGGAGGACATCGGCCTCGACGTGCTCGTCCACGGCGAGTTCGAGCGCAACGACATGGTGGAATATTTCGCGGAACAGCTGGGCGGATTCGCCTTCACGGCGAACGGCTGGGTGCAGTCTTACGGCTCGCGATGCGTAAAACCGCCGATCATCTACGCCGACGTCCGGTTCCTGCACCCGATGACCGTGGAAGAAGCGCGTTTCGCCCAGTCGCTGACCGACAAACCCGTTAAGGGCATGCTGACCGGACCCGTGACGATTCTGAACTGGTCGTTCGTCCGCGAAGACATCCCGCGCCGGGAAGTCGCATTCCAGATCGCCCGCGCGCTCCGGCGCGAGATCGAGGAACTGGAACGCGCCGGCATCGAGATGATTCAGGTCGACGAGCCGGCGCTGCGCGAAGGACTGCCGCTCGTGCGGGAAGAATGGAATGAATATTTGGACTGGGCGGTGCGCGCGTTCCGCATCGCCACCGCGACCGTGCGGCCGACGACGCAAATCCATACGCATATGTGTTATGCGGAATTTCACGACATTCTCGACGCCATCGAGGCGCTGGATGCAGACGTTCTCTCGATCGAGGCGTCGCGCAGCCGCGGCGAACTGTTCGATGCCCTGCGCGAGCGGCCGTACTCCAAGGCGATCGGTCCGGGCGTCTACGACGTGCACAGCCCGCGCGTCCCGCCGGCCGACGAAATGCTGGCGATCATCCGCCGCGCGCTGGAGACGGTGCCTGCCGACCGCTGTTGGGTCAACCCCGACTGCGGTCTGAAAACGCGCGGCCGGGAGGAAACGATCGCCGCCCTGCGCGAAATGGTCGCCGCCGCCCGGCGCGCCCGCAGCGAAATGACGGCCGAATAACGCAAAATCCGCTTTTTCGCCCCCGTCCTCCGGTACGGACAGACCGGACGGGGGCTTTTTTGCCGGTTTCGTCCAAATCCGTCGTTTTTCACTCGGTGACGGCTCGGCCCTGGACGTGGTACAATAATGGCGTATTGTGGCGGGAGGGTGAAACATGACCATAAAGTTCGGACTCAAAGCGAAGTTGTTGTCGGCAGCCGGAATCACGGTAGTGGCGATGGCGATTTCCATTATCGTCCTTTATTGGAACATGACGACGATCGATCGTTCCTACCGCAACCTGATCGATCTGCACGCCGACGTGCTCATGGATGCGCGGGAAGTCCAGGTGCACGCCACCCAAGTCAACGGAAGCATCCGGGACTTCATCCTGACCAAAGATCCGGAGGCCGTCAACAAAGTCAACAACGCGCTCGAAAATATCAACCGTCTTCTTTCGCAAATGCGACCGAAAATCAGCCAGGCGGAAGATCAGGAATTGCTCCGTCAACTGGCGGACTTAAACGCCACCCTTTCATCCAGAGTCCAGGAATTTTTCAAGATGACGCAAGCTGACGGAGCAACCCTTTTGAAACACGCCTCCGACAATATTTTCCCGGTGGCCCGGGATCTCCGCTCCAAGAGCGACCAACTCGCGAACGATCAGCATAAACTCATGGAAGAGGCGGTTCAAAAGAACACCGTCGCCGTCCGGACCGCCGAATGGACTTCCTTGATCATCACCGCGGTCATCGTTCTGGTGGCGTTGGGACTCGCCTACGTACTCGCGACGCGCATGTCGAAACCGCTCATTGCGCTGGCCGACGTTTCCTCGCGTATGGCGGCGGGGGACCTATCCCCCTGGAGCGTCGAGTATCGCGGTCGCGATGAGATTCGCAACCTGATCGAATCTTTCTTGAAAACGGCCGGCCACCTGCGCGAATTGCTCCGAACAACGGCGGAAAGCGCCCGTCAGGTCGCCGCTAGTTCCGAAGACCTTTCCGCCGCCGCCGAACAGTCCGCCCAGGCCGCCCGGCAAATCGCCGAGGCGATTCAGGACGTCGCCAAAAACGCCGAAACGCAGAACCAGACTTCCGGCGAAAATGTCCGCGCGATGAACGAAATCGCGCGCAGCACCGGCCAGGTGGCGGAATCGGCGTCGTCGGTCTACGCTTCCGCTCGAGAATCCGCCGAGAAAGCCGGCGCAGGACGCGAAGCGATCGCCCGGTTCGCGGAGCGAATGCGGACCGTTAGCGAAACCGTCCGACGTTCCGACAAGGTGATCATCGATTTGGAGCAGCAGTCAGCCGAAATCGGCCGCATCGCCGAGCTGATCGGTTCGATCGCTGGACAGACGAATCTGCTGGCGCTGAACGCCTCCATCGAAGCCGCCCGTGCCGGAGTAAACGGCCGCGGCTTCGCCGTCGTCGCGGGAGAAATCAAAAAACTCGCCTCTCAAGCCGAAGAAGCCGTCAAGCAAGTCTCTGAAATCGTCGAACATATCCAGCGCGGTGCGTCCGGCGCCGTCAAGGCGATGC
This sequence comes from Candidatus Reconcilbacillus cellulovorans, assembly GCA_002507565.1. GTDB lineage: Bacteria > Bacillota > Bacilli > Paenibacillales > Reconciliibacillaceae > Reconciliibacillus > Reconciliibacillus cellulovorans. The sequence goes on along the minus strand of MOXJ01000054.1, from coordinate 1,212 downwards.
GCGACATCGACGCCGAACTGGAAGACAGCATTCGATCGATGCAAGAACTTCAGAACGCGTTCGAATCGATCCTCGAAGCGGCGCGGACGACCGAGGCGCACGCCGAAGACTTGTCCGCGGTATCGCAACAAATCGCGGCCGGCACGGAAGAAGTGACGGCGTCGGTCGAAGAGATTGCCCGCCTTGCCGAACAGTCCGCCGCCAATGCGGAAGAAGTGTCGGCTGCCGCCGAAGAACAGCTCGCGTCGATGGAAGAAATCGCTTCGTCCGCCGATTCGTTGCGCGAAATGAGCCGTCAACTGAACGAAATGGTCGCCCGCTTCAAATTCTGACCTACCCTCTCGCAAGAGTCCGAAAAAATCAACGGGGCCCCGAACGGCTTTCGTCCGGGGCCCTTCTCGTTCACACCAGATCGCATGCTTCAGGCGGCATCCAGTGCGGATCCTTGCCTTCCCACTTGATGTTGCAGCCGATCGGATTCGTCAGCGGCACCCGGATCGGGCGACCCGCGAGCAGGTCTTCGAGCGCGTTTTCCAGGTCGTTGACCGTCATCTTGCTCGTATCGCGCGGGCTGTCGACGCCGCGGCCCGTGTAAACGAGCTTGCGCTCCTCATCGAACACGTAGAAATGCGGCGTGCGCAGTGCGCCGTAGGCGAGCGCCACCTCCTGGCTTTCGTCGCGCAAGTACACCCACGGGAACTTGTGTTCCTCCATCCGCTTGACCATGTTTTCGAACGAATCCTCGGGATACGTATTGGCGCTGTTCGAATTGATCCCGACGAACTTGACGCCGCGAGGAATGAACTTTAACGCGGTCTGCCGCGTCACTTCGTCGGAACCGAGCACGTACGGACAGTGATTGCACGTGAAAAAAATGACGAGCGCCTTCGCGTCGGCGAAATCCGCCAACGAGTACGTATTGCCGTCCGTTGCCGGCAGACGGAAATCCGGCGCTTTCGCGCCCAGAGGCAGCGTAAACGGCATCGACATCCCTCCTCCGATCCTTCTTCAATCTCTTTTTTCCCAGTTTACCTCCTCCGGACCCCGGACGCAACCGATACGGGCATCATACACAGGGCGATCGCATTAGGAAACTTTTTTGAGAAACGGGCATCTAACCTGTCAAACCCCCTGTGACAGGAGAGACGTTTTCGTGAATGATATGTGGCTCCAACACTTTTCCACGATCCCCGATCCCCGTACCGGGAATCG
>MOXJ01000053.1 GCA_002507565.1 Candidatus Reconcilbacillus cellulovorans | reverse complement strand
CTTAAGGGCAGTGAGTGTGTTACATTCCAAGACCCAGCATACAGGAGGCGCTCTTTCTTTTCAAACCGCAAATTCATTCACTACAGGAATGGCTCCTTTGATTTATTTATGGTGTGTCCCTTTTAATTTAAGATATTTCATCATATTTGTTCAGGAAAGAATTGTAATCAGTGGTTTTAAAAACAACGAGAAAATTCTTATCCACGATAAAATAAGTTGGAAAATAATTAGAAAATGAATATTTATTGTCTAAATAGTAATTATTATAAATTGGAATATTCCATTTGTTGATCTCACTCGCAGGAATTTCATCTTCCCAAATGAATAAATAATTAATATTATCTTTCTCTACTATTATTTTTTTGTAGTTTTTGAGCATTTCTACGGATAAATTACATGATTTTGATAAATAGAAAATAACATTATCTTTACTAATTAAAAGCTGATCTCTGCTCTTCACATTAGAATCAATATTATAAAATTTTACATTGGGGAACTCATTTCTGTAGTCTAAATAAATATTCTTCTTCTTAATTGAGGGGAACAATATATAAATTACTAACGATGAAACAGCAAAAAAGAAAAGAATATAAAAGATAATTTTGGGCTTTTTATTTACCATCACTTTCTTACTCCTTATTCACTTAGGGTTATTTAGGATTTGAAAATGTTACTATTCAGATACACTGGTTCCGAAAATTTAATCTTAATTTTTCAATTAATCGATCTCTAAAACGATCATTAGTTCCCTCTATCTAATTTCGAGTTCTACTCTAAAGTATAATCGTCCTCTACATAATACTACTCAATTCTACAACATCGATAATAAAAAATTTTGTGAATCCTTAGACCTTACTTGAATGAGCGTGCATCCCCCAGTTTGCGGGAGAAAGCCCGAACCGGCCGGAGGGTCGCCGCCCGCGTTCGGCCCGCCGGCCGGCTCGGGTCAGCGCATCAGGGTTTCAGCCCGGACAGCTCCGCTTCTTCTTCCGTATACGTGATATGGTTGACGATGTCCAGGACTTCCTGTTCCGAAAATCCTTCGGTGAAAGACAGAATGAAGGAATAGTAGGTCACAGGCGCGCCCTCGACGCGTCCGTTCCATTGCGCAGGTTTGGACCAGGCGACGTTGTGAAACTTGACCTGTTTGCCGCCGCTGTCGATTTCGTCCGCGTAGTACAACGCTTGCGTGCCGTCGGCCAATGTGATGCGTTTCGTGCGTTTCGTTTTGGAGCCCAGAACCTCGTCGGTGAACAGGTCGGGCATCGGAACAGCCGTGACGGTTTCGTTCAGCGTAATGTCCCGGCCTTGTCCGTCATGCCACGTTTTGATCGTGCTTCCGTCCGGCATGCGGCGGAGTTCGGGATATTCGGCGGGCAGCCGGTCCAAGGAGGCGACCGTGAGCCGGTGGATCCGGTTTTTTTCTGGATGGGGCGCCTTATTTTCATCGGCGAAAAGATAAGCGGGTATTGAAATGAGGGCTAGAATTAGAAGGTAGAAAGATATTTTTGTGGTTTTCCTCATTTTCATTGTCCTTTCCTGAATTTGATCATCAATCTATCACCAATCTATCAGCGGCACGGGAGGATGTCAAGAACTTTCCGTTTTTTCAAGACTTCCCGCCCGCCGCGCCCGCCTTCGGCAGCCGGACCGTTACCGCCGTCCCGCGGCCGGGGGCGCTGTCGAGCCGGATCGAGCCGCCGTGGGCGTCGACCAGTTTTTTCACGATGGCGAGGCCGAGGCCGCTGCCGCCGGTTTTGCGGCTGCGCGACGGGTCCGCGCGGTAAAACCGTTCGAACACGTGCGGGATATGTTCCGGCGCGATGCCGACGCCCGTGTCCCGAACGATCAGACGCACGGCGTCCGGTTCGTCGTGGAGCCGGATGTCGACCGACCCGCCGGGCGGGGTGAATTTCAGGGCGTTGGTCAACAGGTTGATCATGATTTGTATGAAACGGTCCCGGTCGACGCAAGTTTCGGCCGGGGAATCGGCGTCCACGGCCAGTCGGACGCCTTTTTCGCGAAATGCGGCCAGGACGCGTCCGACGCTTTGCTCGACGAGCGTGCGCAGGTTTTCCGGTTTCGGATCGAGGCGAAAGTCCGGGGAGTCCATTTCCGCCAGCTGTTCGAGATCCGCCACGAGGGCGGCAAGGCGTTCGGCTTCTTCGTAACAGGAGCGGAGTCTGTCGGGAGTCGGATCCCAGATGCCGTCCAGCATCGCTTGAAGGTGGCTTTTCAGCGTGGCAAGCGGCGTGCGCAGTTCGTGGGCGATGTCCTGCGTCATCGCGACGCGCAGGCGTTCCTGTTCTTCGAGCCGTTCGGCCAGCATATTGAGCGCGCGGCCGAGTTCGGCCAGTTCGTCGCGGCCGACGGCCCTGGTTCGGACGGACAGGTCGCCCCGCATGATTTGTTCCGCGGCGCGTTTCATGTCGACGAGGGGGGCGGACAGGCGTTTGGCCGCGTAAAGGCCGACGAGCGCGCCGAACGCCGCCACCGCGGCAAGCGTCCACAGGATGGACGGGAGCAGGGCCTGTTCGAGATGGGCGATCAGCCCCGGCAGGTTAGGATCGACGCCGTATTGTTCTTGATATAGACGAAAATGGTAATGTACTTCCTGGACCAGCGTGACGCCGGCGACGAGCAGGGTGCCTACCGTCATGCCGATGACCAGAAGCGACAGGCGGTGCCTGAGTCCGAATTTCATCGGGATCCTCCCGTAAAGCGGTAACCGATGCCGTAGACGGTCCGGATATAGGTCGGTTGTTTCGGGTCGGGTTCGATTTTCTGCCGCAAATTTTTGATGTGCTGGTCGACGGCGCGGACGTCGCCGTCGAAGTCTGGGCCGAGCGCTTTTTCCGCCAGTTCGTCCCGGTTGAAAGTCCGCTCCGGATGGCGGGCGAGGAGCAAGAGCAACCGATATTCGGTCGGCGTCAGGCGAACCGGCCGGCCGTGCAGGAAAACAGCGTCCCGGACGGCGTCGACGACGAGTTCTCCGTCGTTGAACGACAATCGGGCGGCAAGCGGCATGGTTTCGTCCGTCCTCCGCAGGACGGCGCGGACGCGGGCCACCAGTTCGAGCGGATCGAACGGTTTGACCATGTAGTCGTCCGCGCCGACGTTCAGGCCGTGAATGCGGGCGGCCGTGGCGGATTTGGCGGTCAGCATGAGAACGGGGACGGAGGACATGCTCCGGATTTTCCGGCAAACTTCTTCCCCCGGAATGTCGGGCAACATCAGGTCCAGGATGACGAAGTCGACGGGCGTTCGCCGAAGGACGTCCAGCGCTTCCGCTCCCGTCGACGCCTCCAGGGTACGGAAACCGCTTCTTTGCAGGTAGGACACGACGACTTCGCGGATTTTGTCTTCGTCGTCGACCGTCAACACGGTTTTCATCGGCGCTCTTCCTCCCCCGGTCGGCGGACGTCCGTACGCATCCGAGAACGTCCGGCAGGGTGTTCCTGATGAGAAGGATATCAGGATGTTTTCATCATGTCCACCGGAAAGCGGAATGAGCGGGAACGCGGCGACGGCGGCCGTGGTTTTGACAGGAAGGAATAAAATGTGGGAAAATGATGGAAGGGGTGAAAACATGAACGTGCATGTGAACCAGATCGGGTATCGGCCGCGCGACCGGAAACGGGCGATGGTGAGTTTGCCGGCCGGAATCGGAGGTGTTTTCGCGGTGGTGGCGGAGGACGGCCGCGAGGTTTGGACCGGACAATTGGCGGAGCCGATGGAGGATCCGGCGAGCGGCGACCGGGTGGCGGCGGCCGATTTCAGCGGTTTGACGCGGGAAGGTTCGTATACGGTGCGGGTTCCGGGGATCGGCGAATCGCCGCCGTTTCGGATTGCGAAGGACGTGTATCGGGAACTACGGCGGGCGTTGCTAAAGTTTTTTTACTTCCAGCGCTGCGGCATGGATCTTGAAGAGCGGTATGCCGGACCGTGGGCGCACCGGGCGTGTCATACGGCGGACGCTGTCGTATACGGCGCGTCGGAGCGGCGGCTGCCGTGTTCCGGCGGATGGCATGATGCCGGCGATTACGGCAAGTATACGGTTCCGGCGGCCAAGGCAGTGGCGGACCTTTTGCTGGCATGGGATTGGTTTCCGGATGCCTTCCGGGATCCGGTCGGCATCCCGGAATCGAGCAACGGGCTGCCGGATATTTTGAACGAGGTGCGTTATGAGCTCGAATGGATGTTGAAGATGCAGGATCCGGAGGACGGCGGCGTGTTTCACAAAGTGACAACGCGGGTGTTTCCGCCGCTTCGGACGATGCCGGAGGAGGATGCGGCGGAGCTGGTGTTGTCGCCGGTGTCGGTTGCGGCGACGGCGACTTTTGCGGCGGCGACGGCGATGGCGGCGCGGGTGTACCGGCCGTTCGACGCGGAGTTTGCGGAGCGGCTGCTCGCGGCGGCGGAGCGGGCTTGGCGGTGGCTGGAGGAACACCCGGAGGACCGAGGGTTTCGCAATCCACCGGATATCGCGACCGGCGAGTACGGCGACGAAACGACGGCGGACGAGCGGTACTGGGCGCAGGCGGAGCTGTATCGGACGACGGGAGACGAACGATACCGTGCGAGGCTGCTTGCGTTGTTGGAGCGGGGCGGGTTTTCGCCTTACGGGCTCGGCTGGGCGGACGTCGGCGGTTACGGGACGCTGGCGTACCTGACGACGAATCCGACCGGGAAAGACGCCGCCGCGGCGGAACGCCTGCGCGAAGAATGGATCGGGCGGGCGGAACAATGGGCGGAGCTTGCGCGCGGCAACGGCTACGGGGTGGCGATGGAGCCGGAGGATTACATTTGGGGCAGCACGATGGTGTTGATGAACCGGGCGATGTTCTGGATTGCGGCGCACAGGCTGGGTGGATCGCAGTCGCTCGCGGAGGCGGCGCGGGAGCACGTTCATTATTTGCTGGGTCGAAATCCGCTCGGTCGATGCTATGTAACCGGGTTCGGCGCAGCTCCGGTGTTGCGCCCGCATCACCGGCCGTCGGCGGCCGACGGCGTTGCGGAGCCGGTGCCGGGTATGGTGGCCGGCGGGCCGAATCTGCGGCTGCAGGACGACGCGGCGCGGGGGATGCTCCGCGGTATGCCGCCGGCAAGGTGCTACGTCGATCATGAGGAGAGCTTTTCGACGAACGAGGTGGCGATTTACTGGAACTCGCCGGCGGTGTTCGTGCTGGCGTCGACGGCGGTATGAAAAAGGCGATGAAAAAACGGCGGGAACAACTTTCCCGCCGCTCCGTCGCTTTTCAGGCTGGCGCGCATCGCTTTTTGCCCGCGTCGGCCGGTCGGCTCCGCTCACAGCCGCTGCGTCAGCTTTTTCGCGATTTCGAACAGTTCTTCCGGGTGATAGCCGGGCGCAAACGACTCGGGCTGCGCTTCCATCTCGAGTACCGGACCGCCATCGGGCAGTTTGTCGGAGACGATCAGGTCCTGGCCGTCGTCCGGGTGCTTGCCTTGCCAGATCGCGGCGATGTCGCGGTAGTCGTCCGGGCTGAACCGGTACAGCGTGCGGTGGACGCCGCGTTCCTCGAATTTGCGCGCTTCCGGGAATTTGTTGTTTTCGATGTCGGGGATCGGCAGCATTTTTTTGACGTCGACCTGCGTCAGCGTCTCCAGCGCTTTGGCGTAGGCGAGCGCGTGGACGCCGCCGCGGACGAGCAGGTAACCGATCATTTCGCGCGCGACCGGGTTGTCGGTCATTTCGTAGACGCGGATTTTCTGCGTCCGGGCGCCGCATTCGAGGAAAAAGTTGTGCAGCAGGTCGAGCACCAGGTTGCCGCTGCTGAAGACGTAGTCGCCTTGCCAGGCCTGGCCCATTGAGTTGCCGACGAGCGTCGCCTGGCCGGTGGCAATGAAATGGTGCGTGTTGCGCGCGTTGCGCGCCGCGGCGAACGGCGTGTCGACCGGCGGCTTGTTCGGTGCGGCGTTTTCGAGCAGAGCGTTGACAGTGGCCGACACGAGCTCGATATGTCCGATTTCTTCCGTCGCGATGTTGGCGATCAGGTCGTAGTAGGGCTTGAGCTTTTTCTTTTCGCGGAAGTTGAACGATTGATACATGTAGTTCATCAGCGTCGACATTTCGCCGAACCGGCCGCCGAGCAGTTCCTGGACGGCCGCCGCGGCGTTCGGGTCGCCGTCGGTCGGCTTCGGCAGTTCGATCTGCAGACGATCGATGCGCAGGAACATGGACGGTATCGCCTCCGTTCGATCCGGATGTTGGGCGCGACTCCCGGGAAATCGCCTCGATCGTCATTATAAATGAGAATTATTCTTATTTCAAGATCAGATTTAATTTAAAATAATAAAAACTTTATTTCAGTGGGACGTTTCTGTAGGGCGGCTTTCTGCCCGCTTGCGCGCTGTCGGAAAACGCGGTACGATAGGCGCAGACGGCTTTGTTCACGTTAACATCGTTTAAAACGCGCAGGGAAGGGGAACGAGCGCCTTGAAACCGTTTATGGACGATACGTTTCTGCTCGGCAGCCCGACGGCGGTGCGGCTGTTCGAGGACGTGGCGAGACACCAGCCGATCATCGACTATCATTGCCATTTAAGCCCGAAGGAGATTTACGAAAACCGCCCTTACCGCAACCTGACCGAAGTCTGGCTGGGCGGCGACCACTACAAATGGCGGTTGATGCGCGCGGCGGGCGTCGACGAGCGTTACGTCACCGGTGATGCCGACGATTATGAAAAGTTTGCCGCGTTCGCCCGCATCTTGCCGCTGGCGATCGGTAACCCGGTGCACCACTGGTCGCATCTGGAACTCCGACGGTTTTTCGGCGTCGAAAAGCCGATCTGCGAGGCGAACGCGCGCGCGATCTGGGATAAAGTTAACGCTAAGCTGGCCGGCGAAGGTTTTCGGCCGCGGGATTTTATCGTCAAGTCGAACGTGAAGGTCGTCTGCACGACCGACGACCCCGCCGATTCGCTGGAATATCATCGCAAACTGCGGGAAGACGCCTCGTTTCCGGTGAAGGTGCTCCCGTCGTTCCGGCCAGACAAGGGGCTGGAAATCGCGCGCCCGGCGTTCCGCGACTGGGTGGCGAATCTCGCCGCGGCGGCCGGCCACCGGATCGCCGATTACGACGACCTGCTGGCGGCGCTGGCGTCTCGTATCCGCTTTTTCCATGAGATCGGCGGCCGCATCTCCGACCACGCGCTGGACGAGGTTCCGTACGCGGACACGTCGCACGAGGCGGCGGCGGCCGTGTTCGCCAAGGCGATGCGCGGCGAATCCGTCTCCAAGGAAGAGGAATACCGCTACAAGACGCAGACGCTGCTGTTCCTCGCCGAACAATATGCGGCCCACGGCTGGGCGATGCAGCTGCACATCCACGCGCACCGCAACAACCGGTCGCGCATGTTCGCGAAGCTCGGCCCGGACACCGGATACGATTCGATCAACGACTTGCCGATCGCTTACCCGCTCGTGCGGCTCTTGGACCTATTCGACCGGGAAAACGCGCTGCCGAAAACCATTCTGTACTCGCTCAACCCGGCCGACTATCCCGTCGTTGCGACGGTCGCCGGCAGTTTTCAGGGCGGCGTGCCCGGCAAAATCCAGTTCGGCGCCGCCTGGTGGTTCAACGACACGAAAGAAGGCATGATCGCTCAGATGAAAATGCTTGCCGATGTGGGGCTGCTCGGACGGTTCGTCGGCATGCTGACCGACTCGCGCAGTTTTCTGTCGTATACGCGGCACGAGTATTTTCGCCGCATTTTGTGCGATCTGATCGGCGGCTGGGTGGAAAACGGCGAGTATCCTGCGGATGGGGAGATGTTGGCCGATCTCGTGCGGAAAATTTGCTACGAGAACGCCAGGGAATATTTTGCGTTCGATTGAGGCGAACGAGGGGGGCGTCCGGCGCGGGTGCGGACGTTCGTCCGCTCGACCGAGGCGAAGGGACGGGGGTTCGTCGAAGCCGCCGTCCCTTCTTTATGTACGCCCAGCATGGGCGTCATCGGCTTGAGGTACACGAACCCGATTGGAGGCCGTTACAGTCGGATAAGTTGCCACAACACAACGAAATCCGAAGCCGCCAAGGGCTGTAGCGGTAGACTTGGGCAAGCGCGGGCGGAAAGATGACGCTCTTATCTGGGGAGGCCTGCAGGGTACGCCAACGGCGTTGGTAACCGCAGCCGGGAGGCTGCGCTGAACCTGCAGGAGTCAGCAGAGGCCATAGTACGCCGGTACGGGACGCCGGAGGGCGGAAGGGCCGAACCGA
>MOXJ01000052.1 GCA_002507565.1 Candidatus Reconcilbacillus cellulovorans | reverse complement strand
TCTCATTAAGTTCTATCCAAGGGCGCTTCGGGTGTCGAAGATGAAATCATGCGAAAACGCGAGAAAAACGAAGAAAACATTAATTTATTGAGGGAGGATCAATAATGAAATTAAAATCGGTTTTCTTGATTTTAGGTTTCATTTTTCTGTTAGTCGGAACTTATACATCTTCTTTTGCGGCGCAACTCGGAACAAAAGGCGGCAATGACACATTCGAAAAACCGAAGCTTTTAAACAAATCCGACGTCATCAGGATAGCCCAAATTCACGTTCAAAATTATTTGAAGAACGATATCCAAACTATGAACAAACGCATTATTCCTTCAAGTGATTTCATCGAACTTTATGATCTTGGCGAAAATTTGTTTGCTTATATGGTTCCATTGACAGAATCAAATAAAGAAATCGGCTATATCACTATAGGAGCTCTTGAGAATGGATATGACTCATATGATATTTTAATAAAAGACAATATTGTAAAAAGGCAAAAGTAATCTTTTTCCCTCCACTCCGTTATATGATTCAAGTAACAGACGGTCAAATGGAGCAATATTTCGATATTTCAAACGGCCCGAACGAAGACAAGGATGTTACAAATACTATTATTCTAAGAAATGAGTTTCTAAAGCAAAATTATCATTATATTAAATTTCAATCAGATGAAAACAAAAATCACATCAAGAAATTGATAGGAACCAGCGCGATGGCAATGTCTGCTATGGCTGTTGCCGAAGAAAATTTTAGTTTGTCGACAGAGCGCAATTTCGGCATGTTCGTTCCCGTAGAATATCAGCCCGGGAAATATAGTTATGGTGGAAATCAGATGTGGTGGCCGGACGGAAGCGACAAGGAAAGTCGTGGTTGCGGACCGGTGGCTGCAGCAAATATTACAAATTATCTATCAAAAATAAATAATCCTTCTAAATATGGAAATCTGTACAACGGATCTACCTTGTCCTTGAATGATTTTTTAGCTCACATGGATATACTGTACAGTTACCTTAGTCCTGGATTGTTGGAAGAAATCTCTGTGATTGATTTTGCTTCGGATGTTGAGCGTTTTGCCCAAGACCGAAAAGTTGCCCTAAGTCGCGTAACCAGTAATGCCTCCTTTACTTTAGACAACACGGCGAATTATGTAAAATCGGGTCTTGCTATTGATTCTCCCGTTGCGACTTTAAACCTATCCAAATGGTCGGATTATGAATACGAATGGCATTGGATGACGATAACAAAATATTACCGGGATGCATACGATAACAGATGGATTGCCGTATCGACTTGGGGCGAACGCCGGAGTATCAATTACAGGACTCATTTTGACACCATCACAAAGTTTTTCTCTTTAGGCGGCGGTTTTATGTACTTTAAGTGAATATCATGGTGAGCTCCCCAGCCGTCCGTCGTTCGGCTGATCGAAAACGCGATCGGCGCGATCAAGGCGTCCGGCGACACTGCAGTGCTGCTCGTCCAACAAAGCCTGGATTTCGTCGCGTCGATCGCCGATTACTGCTACGTGCTGGACAAAGGCTCCGTCGTGGCCGAAGGCGCCCCGGACGAACTGTCCGCCGACGAGCTGCGGCGGTATTTGGCGGTGTGATGCGTCGATCCTATCATCCCCTGAGCCACGAATACCGTTTTTTCGGATTTTCCTCCTTCGCCGTCGCGGGAACGTCGTAACCCGGCGCGCGGTTTTCCCCCGCCGCCGGCAGCAAGTCCCGTCCGATCGTCACCGGCGTGCCGAGGGGAACGAGTTCAAACAGATCCTCGATGTCGTCGTTATGCATGCGCACACAGCCGAGCGATTCGTCGCGGCCGATGCTGTCCGGATCGTTCGTGCCGTGAATCGCATACGACGTGTGCTCCAGCACCATGCCGCGCGTGCCGTATTCGCCGGGTCGTTTGCCGCGGGGATTGCGTACTTTTTCCGAAATGCGGAACGTTCCTACCGGCGTCCGCTCCCCGCCGAGGCCGACCGGATATTCGCGCAGAACGACGGGACCGCTGACCAAAGCAAGCCGGTGGTTCGTTTTGTCCACCACGATCGCCAGGGGCTCCGGCAGCCACTCGCCTCCGGACAACGGCTCGGCCCCGCCGATGCCGGATGCCGCGCCGCCTTTTTCCTCCCATTGCCGAGCCCGCGCGGCCGTTTCGGTGAAATTCATCTCCATCCAGGGCGTAACGCCGGAAAGAACATTGTGGGGGTAATTGCGGACAAGCGCGGCGGGCGATTCAGGCCATTCGCCGTACAGGCGCCGGTATTGAACGATCGCCGAGCGCAGCACGATCTCTTGTTCCAGTTGATCCTGCCACGCCGATACGATCGCGGACACCTGCGACGCATCCGCCGGCGCGCAGCCGCACAGGGAGGCGTCGAACAACTCGACGCGCCAGTCCGCCCCCAGCGGTCCGACCGATACTGCGCGCAAAGCGGGCTGCGGCCGCCAATACAGCCATCCGGACGATTCCGGAAGAAGAAGCACGGTCAGATCCCGCAGATCGCGACCTCCGGAAGCCGCGCCGGAACCGGGCCAAAACAGTGCGGTCAGCCACGCTGCGGCGTCGGATCGGATCGCGCCCGGCGAACTCCAGACGAGGTGAGGTTTCCCCGATGCGCCAAGCGGCGGCGTAACGACGACGGCGGAAGCAGGCGTCGCGACAGTCGCCGGAACGGATGTGTCGGAGGATGCATCCGCAGGAACGCCGGGTCGGTCGAAATCCAATGCAAGCAACGCCCACACGATGAACAGCAGCGTCGCGCGCCGGATTCGCCCGCCGACGCGGCTGCGTCCGACCGGCCATGCCGCCGGATCCACCGCCTGCCGCGGAACACCTCGTTCGCCGCGTTCGGTGAGCGCAAACGCTTCCAGCCATGTCTTCGGCAAAGGGGCGTTTTCAAACACTTCGTACACTTCCCCCGCCCGAACAAAACAGTAGACGGCTTTCGCCCAGTCCCCTTTTTCCGCGAGTTCACGACCGAGCAAATACCACGCCGTCTTGTTGTCCGGATGCGAGCGGACAAACGACTCCCAATCCCGTTCCATGGCCGATCCCCTCCCGGCCGAGGATATGACGGCATGGCCCCCTGTTTTTATTGTACCACATCGATCCTGTACCGTCTGCCCGCGCGCACCGCGAATTCCACCGCGCCCGGCGCGTCTTGGTCGTACAGTCGCGTCTCCGCAACCGAGCCGTTTTCGTCCTCCAGCACGCGCACCGGCACGTCCGCGCGCACGCGGCATACGCCGTCGAACGCCGCCCGCACGATCGCGTGGTCGAGCCGCCCGCCCGACCATGCGATGTCGACCGTATACCCGCCCCGCGCGCGCAGGCCGGTCACCCGGCCGCGCGGCCAAGCCGACGGCAGCGCCGGCAGCAGCCGGAGTTCGCCTGCGTGGCTTTGCAGCAGCATTTCCGCGATGCCCGCCGTCCCGCCGAAATTGCCGTCGATCTGAAACGGCGGATGGTTGTCGAACAGATTCGGCAGCGTCGAGTTCGCCAGAAGCGCGCGGACGTTCTCGTAAGCCTTTTCGCCGTCTTCGAGCCGCGCCCAGAAATTCACGATCCACGCTCGGCTCCAGCCGGTATGCCCGCCGCCGTGGGCAAGCCGGCGCTCCAGCGTCCTTCGGGCGGCTTCCGCCCACTGCGGCGTTCCCCGCACCGTGATCCGGCTGCCGGGATGAAGCGCAAACAGGTGGGAAATGTGGCGATGGCCGGGTTCTTTTTCGTCGTAATCCTCCAGCCACTCTTGGATTTGACCGTATTTACCGATGCGCAAATCCGGCAGCCGGGCAATCGCTTCGGCGAGCTCGCGCCGGAATTCCTCGTCGACGCCGAGCAGGCCGGCCGCCTCGATGCACGCCGCAAACAAGGCGCGAATGATTTCGCTGTCCATCGTCGGCCCGTAACAGAGGACGCCTTCCTCGCCGTTCGGCAACACATACGTGTTTTCCGGCGATACCGACGGACACGTGACCAGCAGGCCGTCCGGGCTTTCTACCAAATAATCGAGCAAAAACAAGGCTGCTTCCTTCATCGTCTCATACGCGCGCCGCAAGAACGCCCGATCGCCGCCGAACAGGTAATGCTCCCATAGATGCAAGCATAACCACGCCGCCCCGAGCGGCCAGTACGACGCCGGCAAATACGTATCCTGCGGCGCCGTGTCTGCCCAGATGTCGGTGTTGTGGTGGGCGGTAAACCCCCGGCAGCCGTACATCACCTGCGCCGTCCGCCGGCCCGGCTCCCGCATCCGCTCGATCAGGTCGAACAGCGGTTCGTGGCATTCGGCCAGGTTGCACGTCTCCGCCGGCCAGTAGTTCATCTGCGTGTTGATATTGATCGTGAACTTGCTGTCCCACGGCGGCAAAAACCGGTCGTTCCAGATGCCCTGCAGATTGGCGGGCAGCGACCCCGGCCGGCTGGAGGCGATCAGAAGATACCGCCCGAACTGAAAATAAAGCGCCGCAAGCCCCGGATCGTCCTCTCCCCGCCTCAGCCGCTCCAGCCGTTCGTCGACGGGCAAAAACGCGAGGGCCGCCGCGTTTTCCGCGTCGCCGTCTCCTTCCAGCGTCAACGTCACCCGCGCGAACAGCGAGCGGTAATCCGCGATGTGCGCCGCGCGCAGCCGGTCATATCCCTTGGCGAGCGCTTCTTCCGCCGTGCGCATGACGTGGTCCCGCGGGTCGGCATGGCGGAACGTCGTTCCGGCGGCCAGCGCGAGCGTAACGGCGTCCGCACGCTCGACGATCAGATGTTCGCCGATCGTGGAGGTCCGGCCGCCTTCCGCCGCACAGCGAAGCGCCGCACAAAACCGGACGCCTCCCTCGCCGCCGGCGTGGCCGTGCATGATGAGCCCCGCATCGTCCCATTTGTCGATCCGTTCGACGTACCGCCACCGCCCGCGATCGAGCCGGGCCGTAAACGAGACGGCGCCCGGCCTGTCCGCCGAAATCCGCACGACCAGCACCTGATCGGGATAACTCGCGAATACCTCGCGATCGTACCGCGTTTCGCCGATCCGGTACCGCACGCGGACGATCGCCTCGTCCAGATCGAGCAGCCGCTCGTAATCCTCGGCGCGGCCGTCCTCGTGGCCGTCGAACGTCAGATACAGGTCGCCGAGCGGCGTATAATGCCGCTGCGTCTCCGGCAAGCCCGACAGCGCCATGACGGCGAGACGCTCGGCTTCTTTCAGCCGGCCGGCGAAAATCAACTCCCGGATTTCCGGCAAATACCGCTTCGCGTCCGGGTTGTTGCGGTCGCGCGGGCCGCCGTACCAGACGGAGTCTTCGTTCAGCTGCAGCCGCTCCTGCCGCACCCGTCCGAACACCATCGCGCCGAGCCGGCCGTTTCCGACCGGCAGCGCCTCGTTCCAGTCGGACGCAGGGCGACGGTAGCGCAAAACGTGCCGCATTTTTCCCATGTCCATATCACCCCGCCGATTGCCCCAGCCGCACCCGCACGACACCGGCGCCGCCTTCCGGCGCGAATGCCGCGCCCGCGCCGCCTTCGTCGCCCGCGAACGACGCGCCCTCCACCGACCACACCGCTTCCGGCGCGACGCCGGCCAGTTCGAGCCGCCACGGCTTGCCGACGCCGTCGTACCGCACCTCGATCAGGCCTCCGCGCCGCTCGGCGACGACGCACAGCTCCGGCTCCCCCTTCGGACTGTACACCGTCGCTTCCGCGCGTCCTCCGTCTTCGAGTGCGTACAGCCGCAGCGTCGCGCCGTCGGCGTAGTCGTAATCCGGCTGGCCGGCCTCGCGCCCGAACGCCACCAGCGAATTCGGCCGCACCCACAGCGGCAGGCTGAAGTAATCGTGCCGCTCTTTCCGCCACGACCCGCCTTCGGCCTCCTCGCCGCTCAACAAGTGCGTCCAGCGCCCCTTCGGCAAATAATACGACACCTCGCCGCCCGCATCGAACACAGGCGCGACGAGCAGCGATCCGCCGAGCATGTACTGCCGGTCGAGATAGTCGCAGGCCGGATCGCCGAAAAATTCGAGCGGCATCGCGCGCAGAACCGGAACGCCGCGATTCGCGGCCTCGCACGCCGCCGCGAACAGATACGGCATCAGCCGGTATTTGAGCTTCGTGAAAAACCGGGCAACCCCGACCGCCTCTTCGTCGAACAGCCACGGCACGCGGTACGACCGGCTGCCGTGCAGGCGGCTGTGGCTGGACAGCAGTCCGAACGCGAGCCATCGCTTGTACACGTCCGGCGTCGCCGTCTGCTCGAAGCCGCCGATGTCGTGGCTCCAGAAGCCGAACCCCGACAGGCCGAGCGACAGGCCACCGCGCAGCGTTTCGGCCATCGACTCGTACGTCGCGTAACAGTCGCCGCCCCAGTGCACGGGAAAACGCTGGCTGCCCGCCGTCGCCGAACGCGCGAACACGACCGCCTCGCCTCGGCCGACTTTCTCTTGCAGCGTCTCGAAGACGACCTTGTTGTACAGATAGGTGTAATAATTGTGCATTTTTTGTGGATCCGACCCGTCGTACCAGACGACGTCCGTCGGGATACGTTCGCCAAAGTCGGTTTTAAAACAGTCGACCCCCATGTCGACAAGTGCGCGCAGCTTGTCCGCAAACCACCGACGGGCTTCCGGGTTCGTGAAATCGACGATGCCCATCCCGGGCTGCCACAGGTCCCATTGCCAGACGTCGCCGTTCGGCCGCCGCACCAGATAACCGTTTCGCCTGCCTTCCTCGAACAGCGGCGAGCGCTGGGCGATGTACGGATTGATCCAGACGCAGATTTTCAGACCTTTCGCCTTGAGACGGCGCAGCATGCCTTCCGGGTCGGGAAACGTCCGCTCGTCCCAGCGGAAGTCGCACCAATGAAACGGCTTCATCCAGAAACAGTCGAAATGGAAGACGCGCAATGGAATGTCCCGTTCCAGCATGCCGTCGACGAACCGGTTCACCGTCGCCTCGTCGTAGTCGGTCGTAAACGACGTCGACAGCCACAGGCCGAACGACCACGCCGGCGGCAGAGCGGGACGACCGGTCAGCGCCGTATATTTTTCCAGTACGTCTTTCATCGTCGGCCCGTCGATGACGAAATATTCCAGAACCTCCCCTTCCACGCTGAACTGCGCCTTCGACACTTTTTCCGAGGCGATCTCGAACGAGACGAGTTCCGGATGGTTGACGAACACGCCGTAGCCGCGGTTGGTGACGTAAAACGGCACGTTTTTGTACGCCTGTTCCGTGCTCGTGCCGCCGTCGCGGTTCCAGACGTCGACCGTCTGGCCGTTTTTGACGAACGGCGTAAACCGTTCGCCGAGGCCGTACACGCATTCGCCGACGCCGAGGTCGAGTTCTTCCCGCACCCACCTTCCGCCGTCGTGCGAACGGACGTAAGCCGCGGCGCCCACCCCGCTGCGCGTCACGCGTCCGCCGCCCGCCCGCCGGAATTCCGCCGACCACTCGCCGGTTTTGCGCACGACGACTTCCAGGGAGCCGCTGGCCAGCACCGCTTCTTCCGGCCCGTCCGTAATCTGCACCGGCGGCCGCCGGTCGTCGATCTCAAAATGCGGTCCTCGGTCGACGATCCCCGCATGATGGGTGATGCGCACGCGGATGACGCCGGGCAGAGGTGAGGAAAACCGCACCGACAGAAGCGGCGTGTCCAGCATCGCCGCGCGGTCGGCGACCGGCCGCGGCGCGACGTGGGCCGTCATCGCGCCGTTTTTTTCGTCGATCTCGACTTCATGCACAAACGAGGCCCCGACGATGTCGAACCCTTCGCGTACCAGCCAATTACCGTCGGTAAATTTCACGAGACGTCCCGCCCTTTCTTTCATCCCGAATCCGCTTCGACTACAATTATAGTGGGGTTATGGCCCGGGCGCTTGCTCGATTTTCATGGACATTCGCGCGATTTTGACGGGGGCGAAAAGGACGGAAACGCATATGGACGCCGAAACCCGCGAGTCGCTGAAAGAAAACCGGTCGCACGGCAACGCCGCCTTCCCGGTCGGCGTCTACCGGATCGCGAACGCGGCGGGCGACCCGATCGTCGCCTGCCATTGGCATGACGAAGCGGAATTTTTTTATCTTTTTCGGGGAGAAGTGCTGTTTCAGTCGGGGACGGAGTCGTTCATCCTACGCGCGGGGGAGGCGGCGTTCGTGCCCGGCGGGCGAATCCACGGCGTATTCGCGTCGCCGTCGGCCCCGGCGACACCATGCGAGTTCGGCGCCGTCGTGTTCGACTGGACATTTCTCGAAAGTCCGGCGTACGACACCGTCCAGGTGAATTACGTCCGGCCGCTCGCCGAACAGCGGCGGTCGCTGCCGCCCGTCGTCCGCGGCGACAGCGACTGGGGGCGGCGGACGCTGGCTTGCGTCGAGGAGATTGTTCGCGCGTCCGAACGGCGGCCGCCCGGGATGGAGCTTCTGGTCAAATCGCTTATGTTCCGCATTTTGGCCGAAATCGCCGCATCCGGCCGCTGGGTGGAACTCCTCCCGCCGACGCGGAACGACGAGCGGGCGCGGCGGCTGAAGGCGGCGCTCGACTATATGCATCAGCATTACGACCGGCGTATCCGGCTGGCGGAGCTCGCCGAAATCGTCCGGATGAGCGAAGGGCAATTTTGCCGTTTCTTCAAGATAATGACGGGAAAAACGCCGATCGAATACTTAAACGGCTACCGCATCGGCAAGGCCGCGGCGCTGCTTGCGGACCCGAACCGGAAAATCCACGACATCGCGCTCGAGGTCGGGTTCGACAGTCTGAATCATTTCATCCGGACGTTTCGCCGCCATATGCGGTGCACGCCGTCGCAATATCGGCGTCGTCACGACGGGCGGCCGTTACCTTGAGCATCCCGTTCGTACAGCACGACGCCGTCGCGCCGGATCCGCTCCAGCAACAGGGGATCGGTCGCCGATATTTTCGACAGGTCGACCAGATCGAACTTGAAAATGCCGACCGCATCGTCGACGTCCGCCCAAAACGCCGCCGGAACGCCC
>MOXJ01000051.1 GCA_002507565.1 Candidatus Reconcilbacillus cellulovorans | reverse complement strand
TCTCATTAAGTTCTATCCAAGGGCGCTTCGGGTGTCGAAGATGAAATCATGCGAAAACGCGAGAAAAACGAAGAAAACATTAATTTATTGAGGGAGGGAGTTGAAGCAGTCTGGGACGACGTTCCCGTCGCGCGTCTGAACATGCGGCCGCTCGCGGTCGGCATGCGCGGATACGGACGGATCATATGGTTCGACCCGAGTCCCGACGGGCTGATGCCCGCAGGGCAGCCGCCGGGAGACGGCGACGTCCTGTTCGGTTACGTGTCCGTTCCCGAGCGGATATGGGAAAGAGCGTGGTTCGCCCATTTGCTGAAACGGGCTGAAGACGCGCCGCTTTATGAATCGGCCGTGCGCCACATGCGGGAGCGAAGTACGCGGGAACTGAACGAAATGCTGGATTTCTGTTCATTCGTCTGCGATCATATAGCGCCGGTGCTTTTGTATGCGGAGGAAGAAACCTACACGAACTTTTACGAGTACAATAACTTGCTGGAAGGAGGGAATTCGCGGGGCGCCCTGTTTTCGAGGTTGGCGAAAACGCCGTTGTCCGGATGGACGCGGCGCGAAACGTGGTTCGTCTACAGCCTGTATTATTTGCTGAAATCCGGCCCGCCCGCGCGCGGGGAAGAGTTCAACGGCTGTCAGCTCAATCCGGCCGCCTTGCGCGAATTTTTTCTGCGGAAATTCGCGGAATACGGCGACGGTTCGCCGGAGGTCGCCGCGGAAGCAGAAGCGTTTTATGCGGCTGACATTCCGGAACAGGCGGAGATGTTGCGCCGTTTCCGCGCCCGCGTCGCCGACAGACGGTTGTTTTTCCGCGACATCAACGGCCTGAACCTGTTGAAGAAAGAAGTATCGATGCCGAAAAACGCCGTATGCGTCGACAATTCCGACGCGCTGCCCGGCGAGCTGAGGCGGTGTCTGTCCGCGCGGTGCGGCCTTGACGTTGCGAATTTCGGCGAATTTCACACCGCCGTGCGGGAATGGATCTCGCGTTCGGTTGCGCGACATCGGCCCGATACCGAAGACGATGGCGTCCTTCGTCCCCTTGAGGAACTTGTGTACGCGATCGTTCGTACCGCCGTGCTCGACCTCGATTCCGACATCGGCATGTCGCGGTCGATACGCGATTACGCCGCATTTGTGCGCGCGGTGCGGGATGGACGGTTCCGCGATCTGTGTGCGCTGAAGCAGACGGACTATTTTTGCTGCGTCGTCCCGAGCCCGAACATAGCACGCGCGATGCAGGACCGGTCGGAGACGCTGGCCGGCGTGCTGAAAGCGATCGCGATGCGGATGCAGTACAACAGCTGGCATTATCTTCCCGGCAACTTTCCGGCCGAAACCGTTCCGCCTGACCGGCATTTCTATTTCCCGCCCGAAATGCCGGACATGGCGGAATGGTCGGACCAGCACCACAAGGGCCATATTCTCGCGTCCGTCCGCTACAGCATCCGGTCTCCGCATCATGTGTCGTTGGACGGGAAAAAATTTCTCGCGTTTTTCGACTTGCGCCTCATGCGCCAATCCGGCCGTCCTTACACGACCGCCGAACTCATGGAAGCAATCCGCTATACGCGCGCGCTTTATGCGGTTTATCAGACTCTTTTGGACGAAGCGGCGGCAGGGGCGTTGCCGTTCAGGTTTGAAGCTTTCACCAAGGAATGGTATGATCGCAATGTCGGGCTTACGCTGCTGTTTGAGGAGGATTCTTATGTGCTCTGATACTTTGTTCCATCATCCCAAAGTGTACGCTTCGGACGAAAGGGGGATCGCCAAAGCCGTCGAAGTGTTGTCGGCGGGTGGCGTGGCGATTTTGCCAGCCGACACGGTATACGGCTTTTTCGCCAGCGCCGTCCGACGAGAGTCGGTGGAGCGCGTATACAGCATCAAGCGCCGGGAAAAACGAAAGCCGTTCGTCATTTACACGAACCGGGAAAAAGTCGCCGGCATTGTCGAACTGAACGAGACGGCCGAGCGCCTGATCGAACGCGTCTGGCCGAAGGCGCTGTCGCTCATCTTGCCCAAAAAACCGGCCGTGCCGGACTGGTTTACGAACCATCAACCGACGGTGGCGGTCATGACCGCGCAAAACCGGGTCGTCGCCCGCGTCATCGCCGAAGTCGGCGAGCCGATCCTCGGAACGACGTGCAACCTTTCCGGCGAGCCGGAACTGAAGAAAGCCGAAGAAGTGTTTCGCTTCATCGACGACGTAGACGTGATGATCGCCGACGACGCGATCCCGGTCTACAACCGGCCGTCGACGATGATCGACTGCACCGTCTGGCCGCCGAAAATCGCGCGTTTGTCGTCGCTGTCGTACGAAGAGCTCAAAGAGATCATTCCGGAACTGGAGATCGATCTGGGGAGGCGGTTGGCTTGACCGTGAAACTGGTGCGGACGACGCCGTACTATCCCCATCACGTCGCGCTCGGGGCTGAAATGATGGAAAAAGGGGGGTGGCTTCGCCCCGCCTTCTACACGTCGCCCGCGGAGGAAGTGCTGCACACGCGCACGGCGGTCGGCGTCTTCGACGTCCATTCGATGGGCAAATTCGAGGTCGTCGGCCGCGACGCGTTCCGCCTCATGCAGTACGCGATGACGAACGACCTGCGGCGGATCGAAAAAGGCCGGCAGGGCATTTACACGTGTCTGTGCAACGACCTCGGCGGCATCGTCGACGACGTCATCGTCTATTATCTGGACGACGAGCGGTTTTACCTGATCACGAACACGCTGTCGCGGGAGAAAGTCGGCCGGTGGCTGACCGCGTTGCGCGACCGGTTGTCCGCGGACGCCTTTGTGGTCGACGTGACGAACGCGACGGCGTATTTGGCCGTGCAGGGGCCGAAGTCCGCGGAGGTGGCGGCGGCTCTGTTCGGCGACGACATATGCGGGTTGCGCTATTTCGAAATGGCCTGGTTCCGGTTTTCCGGGGTCGACGTGCTGGTGACGCGGACGGGTTACACCGGGGAACTCGGCTACGAGCTGCATTTTCCGTCGGAATACGCGTACCGGATGTGGGAATGCGTCATGGAAGCCGGGCGCCCGTCCGACATCCGGCCGGTCGGCGGATACGCGATCCAGATGCTGCGCGCGGAGAAGGGATATCGCGCGTACGGCACCGACATGGACGAAAGCAACAATCCGTACGAGGCCGGTCTCGGCTGGACAGTCCGCCTGGACAAAGGGGAATTCGCCGGCCGTAGCGCGCTCGACGAGATTCGGCGGCGCGGCGTGACGCGAAAACTGACCGGCTTTCGGCTGGACGTGGAAACGGACGCGCTGCCCGGCAAAGGAACCGCCCTGCTCCTCGGCGGGGCGAATGCCGGCCGGCTGACGACCGTTTCGCCGAGCCCGACGCTCGGATGCGTCATCGCGATGGGATATGTCGACGTTTCGTTCGCCGGAACGTCTGCGTTCGAACTCGAAGGCGGGCGCGGCATCGCCCGAGCGGCGGCCGTGCCATTTTACGATCCGGAAGCAAGACGCTTGAAAACGGAGGTGTCCCGACTTGGAAAGTAAAACGCTCGGCAAAATGATCCCGTTGTTTTACGCTTATCGAGTGATTTCAAGGTTTTATCTCTATTTGCCCGTGATGGTCGTTTTTTTGCTCAAGCAAAATCTTTCGTATCCCGAAATCGGTCTCGTGCTCGCCGCATACGGTTTCGCGGTGATGGTCTCCAAGCCGCTGGTCGGAATCGCGCTCGACATTTGGCCGAAAAGGGCTGTTCTTTTTGGGGGGGAATGGATGAAATGCCTCGGCGTCGCCGGCCTCGCGTGGGACGGCGACTCGGTCGCCCAGCTGATCGTGGCGCAGGCGGTGATCGGATTCGGTTTTGCCTGCACGCAGGGGACGGACTCGATGTTGCTTTCGCAATGGACGGAAAAAAGCGGCGATTCTTCAGCGTATCGGAAGATCGAGTCGAAGTCGCAAAGCTACATTTTCATCGCGGTCCTCGTCTCCGGCGTGGCGGGAGCGCTTCTGGCCGAGATCGACATCCGGCTGCCGTTTTACTTGACGATTCCGTTCAATTTCGTCGCGTCGTTTCTTGCGCTCGGTTTCCGCGAGGAATTCCGCCCGCGGCTGCCGGAAATCCGTTTTTGGCGAAGCCGAAGGGCTAAAGCGGCCGACGGCGCGTTGAAACCGGTGCACGTCATCTCCTTTTACGCCGTCAACCGTGCGACGATCATGGCGTACTACGTGCTTGCGCTGCCGCTGCTTCTGTTTGTGCAGGCGGACGTGTCGGTCGGCTATTTCGGTGTTTTTCTCGGGCTGTTCTCGCTGACGGCGTTTCTGGCCGGGCAATGGCTGAACCGTCTGGCGGCCGGGTTCGGCAAAGGGCCGCTTTGGGCGGCGGTGCCTTGCTGCATTTTGGTTTCGTCGCTGCTGTTGATGGCCGACCGGCCGTGGGCGTATTGGCCAGCGCCCGTCCTGCTCGGATTTGCGGCGGGCGTCGTGCGGCCGCTGGCTTACGGATTTTTTCAAAAAGAAGCCGAGCCGGTCCGCAAGGCGGCGATGGAGTCGGCGGAGTTCTGGTTCGCCTTGTTCAACGCCGGCTTCGTTCTGGCGATTGCGGCGCTGTTCGAGTGGAGCATCCGCGGCGGTTTGGCGGCGGTGATGGCGGCAGTTGCGGTCGTGTCGCTCGGCCAACTTTTCTGGAAAGGAAAATCATCGGCACGCATTTCGAAAACGGCCTGACCGCCTGACGGGAACGGCTTGACGCCCGGCCGGAAAACGGGGTACGATAAATGCCGGAAATCCTAGGCGAAGGAGAACGCGAATCATGCTGGGACTGTCCAACCGGGTGAAAGCCATCTCCCCGTCTGCGACGCTCGCGATCGACACGCGCGTCAAGGAAATGATCCAAAAAGGCGAGGACGTCATCAACCTGAGCGTCGGCGAACCCGACACGCCGACGCCGCTTAGGGCGTCCTACCGGGCGATCGAGGGCATCGTCAACGGGTTTACGAAATACACGAACTCGTCGGGTATCGTCGAACTGAGAAAACGCCTTGCGCGCAAGCTCGCCGAGGAAAACGGTCTGGAATACGATCCCGAGCAGATCGTCGTGTCGGTCGGCGGCAAACATTCGCTGTACAACGCCTTCATGGCGATCTGCAACCCCGGCGACGAAGTCGTGCTGCCGGCGCCGTACTGGGTCAGCTACATCGAGCAGATCAAGCTCGCCGACGCCGTCCCCGTCATCGTCACGACGGATGAGTCGACCGGTTTTAAGTTGACGCCGCAGATGCTTGCATCGGCGATCACGCCGCGGACGAAAGCGCTTGTGCTGAACAGCCCGAGCAACCCGACCGGTGCCGCGTACACGCGGGAAGAACTGCAGGCGCTCGCCGCTATCGTCGTCGAGCGCGACATTTACGTCATCAGCGACGAAATCTACGAAAAGCTGCTGTACACGGGCGAACACGTCAGCATCGCCGCGCTCGGCCCCGAACTGAAAGAGCGCACGCTCGTTGTCAACGGTTTTTCCAAGGCGTTCGGCATGACCGGCTGGCGGCTCGGCTACATGGCGGGGCCGAAAGACGTGATGAAAGCCGTCGCCGATTTCCAGAGCCACGTCACGTCCAACGTAACGTCGATCGCCCAGCTCGCCGCGCTCGGCGCGCTGGACGACTACGACCCGGCGCAGCGCGAAATGTTCCGCGAACGGCTCGAGTACGTCTACGGCCGCATTGCCGCGATGCAACACGTTCGTTGCGTCAAGCCGCAAGGGGCGTTCTACGTCTTTCCGAACGTCGGCGACTGTTTCGGCAAAACGTTTCGCGGCGCCGTGATCCGCGACGCCGACCATTTGTGCGAGCTCATCCTGGAGCATTGCCGGGTCGGCGTCGTGGCGGGGACCGGCTTCGGGGCGCCGCGCAACATCCGGATTTCCTATGCGGTCCGCCTGGAGCGGCTGCGCGAGGCGATGGATCGGTTGGAGCGGTTTTTCGCGGAGATCGAATGACGGCCCCGCGGTCAATTCGGCAGGAGCGCTTCCGGTCCGCCGAGCGCTTTGTCGATGATGCCGCCGCCGAGGCAGACGTCGCCGTCGTAAAACACGACGGCCTGTCCCGGCGTCACCGCCCGCTGCGGCTCGTCGAAACGGACTTCGCAGCCTGCCGGTCCGGTGATGCGGACGGTCGCCGGCCGGTCGGGCTGCCGGTAGCGGCATTTGACCGTACAACGGAACGTTTCGGCCGGCGGAGCGCCGGCGATCCAGTTGACGTCCGAGGCGATCAGCCCGTCCGCATAGAGGGCGGGATGGCGGTCGCCTTGGACGACATACAAAAGGTTTTTTTTCAAATCCTTTCCCGCCACGAACCACGGTTCGCCGGTTCCTCCCCCGCCGATGCCGAGACCGTGGCGCTGCCCGATCGTATAATACATCAGGCCGTCGTGGCGTCCTAGCACGCGGCCGCTCAGATCGACGATGTCGCCGGGTTGTGCGGGCAAATACCGGCTCAAAAATTCCTTAAACTTGCGTTCGCCGATGAAGCAGATGCCGGTGCTGTCCTTTTTGTCGGCGGTCGCCAGATTCGCTTCGCGCGCGATGCGCCGCACTTCCGGCTTCGTTAGGTGGCCGACGGGGAACATCGCGCGCGACAGCTGGCTTTGATCGAGCATCATAAGAAAATACGTCTGGTCTTTCTGCGGATCGGCCGACCGGAGCAGGCGGTACGTTCCGTCCGGCGCCCGGTCCACGCGGGCGTAATGGCCGGTGGCGATCCGGTCTGCGCCGAGATCGAGCGCTTTTTGCAGAAAGTCGCCGAACTTGATTTCGCGGTTGCACAGCACGTCGGGGTTGGGCGTTCGCCCCTTGCGGTATTCGTCGAGGAAACGGGCGAACACTTTTTCCGCATATTCTCGTTCGAAATTGACGGCGTAAAAAGGAATCCCGAGCTGTCCGCATACTCGTCGGACGTCGTCGGCGTCTTCTTCCGCAGTGCAACGCCCGAACTCGTCTTCGTCGTCCCAGTTTTTCATGAACATGCCGACGACGTCGTATCCCTGTTGTTTCAGCAAAAGCGCGGCGACGGACGAATCGACGCCGCCCGACATGCCGACGACGATCCGCGTCGGTTTCGTCATGCGGTCGTCCCTCCTTGCGTTTCGGTTTTGATTGTACCATACCGGGCCAAAATGTGATAACATACGGATTGTACACGCAAAGAAGGTGTGACCGTGAAAATCTCGACGAAAGGCCGCTACGGATTGACGATCATGATGGAGCTTGCGGCGAGATACGGCGAAGGGCCGACGTCGCTGAAAGCCATTGCCGAGAAACATCAGTTGTCCGAGCATTACCTGGAGCAGCTCATCGCCCCGCTGCGCAACGCGGGACTCGTCAAGAGCGTCCGCGGCGCTTACGGCGGATATGTGCTGTCGCGGCCGCCGGAATCGATTACGTCCGGCGACGTCATCCGCGTCCTGGAAGGGCCGCTTAGCCCCGTGGACTTCACGGAGGAAGACGACCCCGCGAAGCGCGATCTCTGGCTGCGCATCCGCGACAGCATCGCGGGCGTCCTCGACACGACGACGTTGGCCGACCTCGTCGCGTACAAGGGCGAAGGCCGACAGACGGACGGCTACATGTTTTATATCTGACGATGGGCGGGTCCTAGATGGAACGGATTTACCTCGATTACGCCGCGACGTCGCCCGTCCATCCGCGCGTGCTGGAGGCCATGATGCCGTTTTTGGGCGGCGGGGTCTACGGCAATCCGTCCAGCGTCCACGCGTTCGGTCGCGAGGCGCGGCTCGCCGTGGAACGGGCGCGCGACCGGATCGCGGGGATTCTCGGATGCAGCCCTTCGGAGATCGTCTTCACGTCCGGAGGGACGGAGAGCGATAACCTGGCGCTGTTCGGCGTGTTCGAGGCCTTCGTCGGCCGTCCCGGCGTCGGCCGCGCCGGCCGTGAAGATCCCGAGCGCGACGGCGAGAGCGCCGGCTTTCGAGGTCGTCCGCACCTTGTGACGACGCGGATCGAGCATCACGCCGTGCTGAACGCCGCCCGTCGTCTGGAAAAGCTCGGGTGCGACGTGACGTACGTCGGCGTCGATACGTTCGGGCGCGTCGACCCCGACGAAGTCGCCCGCGCCGTTAGGCCGGAAACGTTTCTCGTCAGCGTCATGTTCGTCAACAATGAGACCGGCGTCGTCCAGCCGATAGGGGAAATCGGCGAACGGCTGCGGGAATGCGGCGTCTTGTTTCATGTCGACGCCGTGCAAGCGCTCGGC
This sequence comes from Candidatus Reconcilbacillus cellulovorans, assembly GCA_002507565.1. Classification (GTDB taxonomy): domain Bacteria; phylum Bacillota; class Bacilli; order Paenibacillales; family Reconciliibacillaceae; genus Reconciliibacillus; species Reconciliibacillus cellulovorans. Next base: position 3,992 of record MOXJ01000051.1, on the reverse strand, counting down.
GCCGTCGATTTCCGAATCGACGGACTGCCGGTCGATCTGATGAGCTTTTCCGCACACAAGATCGGCGGTCCGAAGGGCGTCGGCGCGCTGTACGTCTCCCGCCGCGTCCGCCTTGCGCCGCAGCTTTGCGGCGGGGCGCAGGAGCATAACCGGCGTGCGGGAACCGAAAACGTCGCCGGCATCGTCGGCTTCGCCGAGGCGGTGGACATCGCCGTGTCGCATCTTGACGAGCGCAGGAGGTCGTGTCTTGCCGCGCGATCGACCCTGCTCGATGAACTGCGGCGCCGGCTCGGCGACGACGCCATCGCGGTCAACGGTCACCCGACCGAAGCGGCACCGCATATCGTCAATGTCAGTTTTCCCGGCATACCGTCCGACGTTATGGTTTGGAACATGGATTTGTTAGGCGTGGCGGTTTCGAGCGGTTCCGCCTGTTCCGCCGGTGCACCGGAGCCGTCGCACGTGCTGGAGGCGATGGGCTTGCCGGACGACGTCCGCCGCTCCGCCGTCCGGTTCAGTTTCGGACCGGAAACGCGGACGGACGAGGTCGTTGCGGCTGCGGAGCGGGTTGAAACTTTTTGTCGGATGTTTCGTAATAAAAAGTATGGAAACCCCACCGGCGGACCAAAATGATACCTGGGATTTCTGGAAGAAAGTCGGGTGATGAACGATGATCAAGTGTCCGAATTGCGGTTCGAAGGACATCGGCAAGATCGGCTCGCACCAGTATTATTGCTGGAGCTGCTTTATCGAATTGAGCGTCAACGGCGATAAAATTTCCGTCTACCAGGTGGAAGAGGACGGAACGCTCAGCTCGCTCGACGACCTGTTCTGCGAAGACGACCGGCCCGAAGTGCACGCCAACTGACGACTTGCGTCGGCCGGTTTCGCCGCAAACCCGGGGAACGCCGTCGTTCGATCGACGGACGTGCTCCGGGTTTTTGTTTGTCCCCCGGGCATATACTTAGGATATGCGGCGGGGGAAAGGGGGATGCCGTTTGGACGCCTTGTTCCGGAGCCGATTGTTCCGGACACTGGTTTATGTTTTGCTCGTGCTGTTTGCGCTCGACCTGCTCGTCCGCATCCGGCCGATTCTCGTCTGGGTGTTCGGTTTCGTCAAGGCGGTGCTCGCTCCGTTTGCGGCGGCGATGATCGTGTCGTATTTGCTGCATCCGGTCGTCAACCTGCTTAGCCGCCGCAACGTCCCGCGTCCGGCCGCCGTTTTGCTCATTTACGCAGCCTTCGTGACGACGGCGGCCGTCGCCCTTACCCGGCTCGTTCCGGTGTTCGTCTACCAGCTCCGCGAGCTGAACGAACATCTTCCCGATTTGACGTTTCGGGCCCAAAGCGTCCTCGACGGCGTCCGCGACGAACGGATGCCGGAAGCCGTCCGGCGCGCGTTCGACCGGGCGGCGGGCCGGCTCGAAAGTGCGCTGTCGGAACGGTTGGCGGATCTGGCGTCGCGGTTGATGGGTACGGTCAATTGGCTGTTCGCCGCCTCGATCGTCCCTTTTTTGGCGTTTTATATGCTGAAAGACGTTCGTGCGATCGAGCGGGCCGTCTTCGCATTCGTTCCCCGTTCGAAAAGAAAACAATTCCTGCGTCTTGTCGGGGAAATCGACGCAGCGCTCGGCCGATATGTCCGCGGCCAACTCGTCGTTTGCATGATCGTCGCGACGCTTGCGTACATCGGATATCGCGCGATCGGATTGCCGTACGCACTGTTGTTGGCCGGTTTCGTGGGTATCTTTAACATTATTCCATATTTAGGGCCGTTTTTCGGGGCGATTCCGGCGCTTGTCGTCGCTTCGACCGTATCATTCAAAACGATGTTGTTCGTCGTTCTCATCAACAGCGCATGTCATTTATTGGAAAGCAACTGGATTTCGCCGCAAATCGTCGGCAAATCGCTTCATCTGCACCCGCTCGTTATTCTGTTGGCCGTTCTGGCGGGCGGCGAGCTGGCCGGGCCGATCGGCATGGTCCTGGCCGTGCCGGTTGTTGCGGCGGGAAAAGTCGTCCTTTCCCACATCGGCCCAATCGTTCGCCGCAACGTTACGTGAAGCGCCGGGGCTTCCATTCGCCGTATCGATCGCTTCTTCGGTCGAAAAACGGCGCGACGCGGCCTAAGGTGCGGTTGATCGAGAGCCGATCAGACGCGACCGCACAGACGATTGTTTCTCCGGTGTTCGACCGCCCTTGCGCCAGTACGCCGTCCGGCGGAAACGGTTCGTCGCACGGTGCGAACGCCGCCGCCCGCGAATAGGCGGTTTCGATTTGCGGGACGTCGGGAAGACGACCGATGAGGCCGCTCATGACGGCGTACATCTGGTTTTCCGTCGCCCGCGCCCGGCAACAGACGCGGACGCGGTAATAACCGGCCTTCGTTTCGGTAAACGACGGGCACAACAGCCACTCTGCACCCGCGTCCGCGAGCAACCGCCCCACTTCCGGAAATTCCACGTCGTAACAGATTGCGATGCCGACCGGACCGACCGGCGTGTCGAACACGGTCAGGCCGTCCCCCGGCGACAGCGGCCATTCGTTTCGTTCCTCGGGCGTCAGGTGCAGCTTTTTTTGCCGGCCCATCCGTCCGTCGGGAAAAAACAGGAACGCTTCGTTGAAATAGCGGCCGTTTTCCCGATGCACGTGCGTGCCGCCGAGAATGACGACGCCGAATGTCCTGCTGAGCGATGAGAAGGTGGACAACACTTCGTCTGTCCGGTCGTGCAGAAATTCGCACGCCGCCCCGTTGTCCATCGGAGCGGTCTGCCCGAGTAGCAGCGCGGTGACGTATTCGGGGAAAACGATCAGCTGCGCTCCTTGCCGGGCCGCTTCTTCGACATGGCGGCGCACGTCTTCCCAGAATGCGCCGGAGCGGCGGTATCGTTTCAACCGGAACTGGACGGCGGCGACGGCGATGTCCGGCATCGGCGCTCACTCCTTGCGGGGCGAATAAAACGGATTGCGCCATTCCATGAGGACGGCCTTGTTGCACGATTCCTCGTCCTCCAGATAGTCGTGCAGCACGCGCACAGGGACGAGTCCCTGCTTCAGCATGAAACCGAGCACGGGGTCGCGCAATTCGCCGCGAACGACGCGCTCGACGTATGTTTCGGCGTCCGTCTCGTCTGCGTAACGGTGATAGCCGGGCATCCGGCTGCCGACGGCCAGGCGCGCCAGGTTGCGTTCGACGACGAGCCGTTTGCGCGCGTCGTACAGCATACCGGCGACGCCGAGACCGCGCGCCGACGGCCGGACGCAGACGTCGATGCCGTACAGCGTGTCGCCGTCGGGATCGTGCGTGCGCTCGATATAGCCGTTGTCGGAAATCTCCGCCCACGTGTGCGGCTGGTCCGCGTGCCGGACGATGAGGGCGGTCGCGGAGCCGAGAATGCGGCCGTCTTCGAGCGACACGGCGACCATCGCGCCTTCGGGAAACGTCCGCACGTGCGCTTCGATCTGTTCGCGTTTCCACCACAGCTCCGGCGGAAACGGCGGCGGAAACGCCTCTTTCTGCACGTCGAGCAGTCCTTCGTAGTCGTCGACGGTATAGCGGCGGATGACGATGTTCATGGTGGTGTCGACCTCCTGAGAAGAAGTATACAGGAGAAGGATATTGGCTGCACTTTCGTCAGCCGCCCTGAGCGACGGGGATACGCGCATGGGTCATTTGTTTGATATATTAATTCAGTCGACCAAGAGGGGGAATCGACAGCCGGCTCCGTTCAATGGGTTTCGGTTACCGGTCCGGCCGGCATCGTAGAACGCAACAAAGATGAAAGCGGAAGAACGTTTTTATTTCAGCGTGTGTCTGAAGTCGAGAAGCCTTAACATCAGATCAAGACGTAGTCAAATTTCTCGATTAAGACACCCAGGAAAGCGGCGGGGAGGCAAAGAGCGTGTAAAGTTTAAGTAGGGGATGCCCTTGGCAGGATTTTCGGGGGCGGAAAGCGAAGAGACCTCACATCCCAAATCCCAAAAAGGAAGCC
>MOXJ01000050.1 GCA_002507565.1 Candidatus Reconcilbacillus cellulovorans | reverse complement strand
CGGAGCGGGAAGCGGTGGCGGCGGCGATCGAGGCGGCGAAGGAAGGGGAGGTGGGGGCGATGATTACGAACATCGAGCGGAGCATCGAGCGGATCAAGAGGCGGCTGAGGGCGGAGGCCCGGGCGGAAGGTCGGGCGGAGGGTCGGGCGGAAGGTCTTGCGGAGGGGAAGCGGGCGCTGGCGAAGAAGCTGCTGATGAGGGGAATGGCGGTCGAAGAAGTGGCGGAGCTGACGGAGCTGTCGATCGACGAGGTGTCCCGGCTGCAACAAGAAAGTTGAAAAAGAGGCCTGATGGCGTTTTCCGGCCGCGCATGGTATGATAACGGCAGAATCGGTCAAGACGCGCCGTCCGCCGGGCTGGGAGGTGACGCGCGTGAAGGAAGCAAGACGGCTGTACCGAATCGGTGAACTCGCCCGTATAACCCGCCTCAGTCCGCGAACAATCGATTATTATACGGCAAAAGGCTTGATTCGGCCGGCGTCGCGGACGGTGGCGAACTACCGCCTGTACGGGAGTGAAACGTTGGAGCGGCTCAAACGTATTGAACAATTGAAAAAGGAGAAATATACGCTGGAGGAGATCAAGCGGCGTCTGGACGACCTGGACCGCGTCGGCACTGACCGAATGATGGCCGAAAAATTGACGTCTTTGCAAATTTTACTTCACCAACTGTCGAGAGAAACGCAAGAACTGAAAATGTTGCTGGGGCAGACGCGGCCGCAAAAAGCGAAAACCGTCTGGAAGCGCCTTGCGGCGCAGAGCGCGGCTTGTCTCGACGCCTTGCTGTTTTTGACAGGTAAACAACCGCCATTGTCTTGAAGAAACCTACAGACCAAGAGGAGGCCGAAAAGAGAAATGGTGTATCCCGCTTTCATCTGGCCGTGGGACTTGCTCATCTACGCCGCATTCGCGGTGTCGCTCTGGGCGCAGTTCCGCGTGCAGCGCACGTTTCGCCGCTGGTCGGACGTGCCGAATATGTCCGGTATGACCGGATACGAAGCGGCTAGACGGATGCTTGACGCCAACGGGCTGCATCACGTTCCGGTCGAGCCCGTCGCCGGCGCGCTGACCGACCATTACGACCCGATCGCCCGCGTCGTTCGGTTATCCGAACCCGTGTTCTACGGTCGGTCGATCGCGGCGCTGTCCGTCGCCTGCCACGAAGTCGGCCATGCGATCCAACACAAGGTCAAATATCCGATGCTCGTGGCGCGCCATCTGATGTTTCCGGTTGTAAGGTTCGCATCGGGCATCGCACCGATTTTGATCATTGCTGGCCTTATTTTTCAAGCAATACCCGGCCTTCTGTTCACGGGCATCCTGTTTTTCGCCGCCGCCGTTCTCTTCCAGCTCGTCACGCTGCCCGTCGAATTTAATGCCAGCGCCAGAGCGCGCGACCTGATGCTGGCTCACGGTTTCATCCACCGCTCTGAAGAACGCGGCGTCGCCAAAGTGTTGAACGCCGCCGCGTGGACATACGTCGCCGCGGCGCTCGTGGCCGTGCTCGAGCTGTTGAAATACGTCATGATTTTCGCCGGGCGTAGCAACGAAGAGTAAACCGAGCGGCGAATGGCTTCGAACTCGGCCGACCGAGGCGATCGAATCGGCGAGCCCGGCGCCCGAAAAGTGCGCCGAGGCGCCGATTTTTATTTTCGGCAAAAATCAATTGTAAATCTCCGGAACATTTCGGCGGCTATCGGCAATTTTTCACCCTTCCGCCGGACGATGCCGATCGTCCGCGTCACGCGCGGCTCGCTCAGCTTCACCTTGGCGGGCATGAGCGGCCCCGTCTCGACGAGCGCCATCTCCGGAAGCAGGCTGACGCCCATGCCGGCGGCGACGAGACTGCGGATTGTATCGGTCTCTTCACCCTCAAACCCGACGTTCGGCACGAAGCCCGCTTTCCGACAAGCGTCGAGCACGATGCCGCGCAATGAGTACATTTCGCTGAACATGACGAACGGCTCGTCGCGAAGTTCGTCCAGCCGGATTTCCGAACGGCCGGCCAGCGGGTGTTGCGGCGGAAGGACCGCATACAGCTCTTCCGTCAACAGCAGCTCGCCTACGACCCGATCATGGTTTTCAGGAAACGGCGACACGAACGCCAAATCGACGTCGCCCTGGATGACATCGCGGATCAGGCTCGAATACGTCCCCTGCCGCAGGCGAAACCGGACGTTGGGATGTTCCTTGCGGAATGCGGCGATCGCCGTCGGCAGCATGCTGATGCCGAGGCTGTGCGGAAAACCGATGCGGACTTCTCCCCGCTCCGGATCGAGAAACTCGCGTATTTCCTGAACCGCTCGGTCGAGATCGGCCAAAATCGCCTCCACCCTGCCCAAGAACATTCTCCCGACCGGCGTCAGCTGGACATTGCGGCCCTTCTGCGCAAACAGAGGAACCCCCAGTTCCTCTTCCAGCTGGTGAATTTGCCGGCTCACCGCCGACTGCGCGACGTGAAGTTCCTCTGAAGCCTGGGTGACGTGCTGTTTCCGCGCCACCTTGACGAAATAGTAAAGTTGCCTCAGTTCCACTCTCGCGCCTCCTTACCGCCGACCGGGCGCGGAATGCCGCAGCGATAACAGCGGAGAAACCAACAAAAACCCGGCGATCGCCCCGCCGACATGCCCCCAGAAGCTGACGCGCGACACAAGCACGGAATAAATCAGGCCGATCACGATCAGCACCTGCACCGCCTTGCGTGATCCCTCGTCAAGAGGGATGCGCCGGAACAACACCAGGTGCAGGTACGCGCCGAACAACCCGTAAATCGCGGCGGACGACCCGACGGCCAGCGCCGGCCGTTCCAGCGACAGGGAAGCCAACCCTCCCGCTGTTCCGCAAAGGATGAAAAACGCCAGATACTTCGTCTTACCTAGAATTCTTTCCATGGGAGGAGCGAAAATGTACTGGACGAATCCGTTCAGCAAAAGATGCGAAAACCCGGCATGCAGAAACACCGACGAGACCAGCCGCCAATATTCACCGGCGTACTGCGGCAGGGCCGACAACCCGCCGAACTCAAGCAGCACGCGCGCGTCGCGCAACCCGCCTGAAACGGAAGTCGCCGCGAACGCCGCCAGCTGGACGGCGATCAGCGCGGCATTGACGGGATAGAGGCGAATATAATCTTTCAGCGATTCGTAGCGGAGAAAAAACATCGGCGCGATTCACCCTTTTTCGCCCGCCGCGGCGGATTGGACAAAAGCCCGGGCCGGCGGGTATAATGGGAGTTGTCGGAAACGATCCGTTCCGAAAAAGGAGGTCGCCAGTCCCATGAGCGTCGAACGAAGCGGAGTCGCCACCCTGAAAGGAAACCCGATTACCCTGATCGGTCCGGAACTGAAACCCGGCGACAAAGCGCCCGACTTTCAGCTGAACAAGACGTTGACCGACGTCGTCTCGCTGAAAGATTTCGCCGGAAAAGTCAAGTTGATCAGCGTCGTGCCCTCGCTCGACACCGGCGTCTGCGATCAGCAGACGCGCCGGTTTAATGAAGAAGCCGGCAAATGGGGCGACCGCGTCGTCGTCCTGACCGTCAGCGTCGACCTGCCGATGGCGCAGGCGCGCTGGTGCGGAGCCGCCGGAGCGCAACACGTCGTTACGCTGTCCGACTACAAGACGCGGGCGTTCGGTCAGGCCTACGGTGTTCTGATCAAAGAACTGCAGCTTCTGATGCGGTCGGTGTTCGTCGTCGACGCGTCGGATACGATTCGTTACGTCCAGTACGTCCGGGAAATGACGGAACATCCGGACTACGACGCCGCCATCCGCGCCGTGGCGGAGTGCCTGTAACGGCGATCGTCGGTTGACGGCGCGCCGCGCGCCATTTTCGCGGCGCGCCGCTTGTCACGACGAAATCTTGTAGGCGGCCAGCCGGCGGTCGAGTTCGTTATAGATAAGCAAAATCGTGCGGTAATTCGAACCGAGGTCGCCGAGCGAACCGCGCGACGCGGAATAAATGTCGATCGCCGAACGGTTCGGTCCGAGCGCAAAAAGCGTGATCGTCACGTCCTGGACGCGCCCGGTAAACGTTTTACGCTCCACGAGAATCTCGTTCATGTTGTCGATCAGGTGAAGAATTTTAAAACCAGGCAGTTTTTTGAGCACGCTCAGCGTCTCTTCCTGAAGCCGTTCTTTCGGAATTTTATAATGCCGCGTCTTGAGCGCCGGATCGCGCGCCTTCTCGCCGGTCGTCTCAAAACTACGAATGAGCCCGATCAACGTCCGTTTTAACAAATCGGATCGCCTCCCGCCCGCACGCCGTCACGCCCCGGCCAATGGCGGCAGCGAGGACAGCCGCTCATACAGCTCGTCCTCGGTCATGCCGTCCGCCTCTTCCGGGCGAAAACCGCGGCAAAGTTCCCACACTTCTTCGTGTACGGCCTCCTCCCCGGGTTCGACGACGAGAAGTTCGCCGAGCGTTTCCAACTCGAGAAACTCGTCGCACACGTACGATTCGAACGACACGCCGAAATCGGGATACCGGCCGCCGACGACGTGCCGGTAACGTTTGCGGAAAAGGAGGCCGTCCAATGCGTAGGCCGCCCAACCTTCCTCGTTGGAAATACCGAACTTAAACGGCGTCTCGCCCGGCCCCTGCCGCAGCGAGACGAGCCGGCGGCCCCAGCGGACGCGCGGATCGTCCGGCCGGCTGTACGGCCATAGCGCCAGAACCCGGTTCGGCAAAAGCCCGGTATCGCGCGCCCCGATCGGCACATAGGCGACGCCGCCCTTGTCCATCACCGACAACGCCCAGACGGAAAACTCGATCGGCCACGCCCCGATATTGACGACGCGATGGACGACGCGGACGCGGGCGCAGCCGGGTTCAAGCGAAACTTCGATTTCTTTGCGGATTTGCGTCCACGTTTCCGCGGGCGGCGACAACACGAAACCGCTTTCCGTCTCCTTCCATCCGACCGGCCCGTTGTCCGGATAATACGTCCGCGGCATCGCCTCCGGGCTCGTCCAGAGCCGATGGCCGCCGTAAATTTTCCACTCCCCGCCGCCGAATACGCCGAACGGTTCGCCGCCCGCTCCGATCGACCGCTCGACGTCTTCGCGGAACACGTTCCGCCCGCCGACGGGGCCGAACCGGATAATGCGCGGCCCCAACTCCAACGTGGCCGCCACCTCGACGACGCCGTTCGACGCGACGGCGCACTTGCCCCACGAACCGTACGTTTCCGACGAAACGCGAATACCCGACAATCCGCTTCCTCCTTCCCCGTTATGTCGCCGACGGCCGATCGACGCGGCGAAACCCCGCTTTCTCGCAAAAGATGCGGAACCGCACCTTTCCCGCCTCCGTCCGCTTGAACACCGCGGCATCGTGCAGAACGCGCAAAAATTTCAGACCGACTTCCCGCCTGAGCAGCTTGTCCGCATCGGCTTCGGAAAGGGCCGTTCCGTACCGCTGCGTGAGTTCGGCGACCCAAGGCGCATGCCGGGCCAGCGGATGGTCGGCGTCGCGCGGATCAGGCGCTTTCGCCCGTCCGACCAACACGTCGCGGATGCCGGAAAGCTCGTCTGCCAGCCGGCCCGGCAGCACCGCCAACCCCATCACTTCGATGAGCCCGATGTTTTCCTTCTTGATGTGATGCAGATCGCGATGGGGATGGAACAGTCCTTCCGGATGCTCCGGCGTCGTCCGGTTGTTGCGCAGCACGAGGTCGAGCTCATAAACGCCGCCCTCGCGACGGCGGGCGATCGGCGTCAGCGTGTTGTGGGCCGTGCGCAAGCCCGCCTCCTCGGTATGCGCAAAGACGTCCGCCTCCGGGTCGTCGTAACCGCGCCAGCACGCCAGCACGCGCGCAGCGAGAACCTCCAGCGCCCCGCGCGAAGGCGACCGAAGCCGCAAGACCGACATCGGCCACCGCACGATCCCGGCTTCCACTTCGGGATGATCGGGGTGGGCGTAAAACGTTTCTACCTGCGCCCGCTCCATCGGAAACACGTGACGCCCGCCCTGGAAATGGTCGTGTCCTAAAATCGACCCGCCCACGATCGGCAAATCGGCGTTGGAACCGATAAAATAATGCGGAAACAAATCCAGAAAATCAAAAAGCTTCCTAAACGTCGCCTCCGTGATCGCCATCGGCACGTGGCGTTCGTCGAAGACGATGCAATGTTCATTATAATATACATAAGGGGAATATTGAACATACCAGCGGCATCCGTCGAGCCGAACGGGAATGACGCGCAGGTTTTGGCGGGCCGGATGATCGATCCGCCCCGCATAGCCGACATTTTCAAGGCACAGAAGACACTTCGGATACGACGACGGCGGCGCCGCACGCTCGGCGGCGATGTCGCGCGGATCTTTTTCCGGTTTGGACAGGTTGATCGTGATTTCCAGATCGCCGTACTCGGTGTCGACGAACCAGCGCAAGTTGCGGCGAATGCGGTCCATGCGAATATAACGGGCATCGATCGACAGTTTGTACAGCCAATCGGTCGCCGCCTCAACACCGTTTTCCCTTGCGATCCGCCAAAACGTGTCGACGACTTCCGAAGGCCGCGGCATGAGCAGCCCCATAATCCGGGCGTCGAGAAGGTCGCGGTAAGCCGGCGTGTTTTCGGGCAAAAGCCGGGTGCCGGCGGCGAAGTCGAGCATGGCTTCCAAAACGTCCGTTGCGTCCGTTTCCCGCCCTAGCTCGTCTTCTTCGGAAAGTTGTTCCGAAGGAATGCCCGCGGGTTCGGCAACGCCGAACAGGTCGAGCAAGGCGTTGCGCGCGGCAACCGCGTCGAGCTCGGACCCGAGCAGGCCGGTACGTAGTCCGTACCGCACCAGCCGCTCGATCCACACGGCGATGTCCATGGAATCGTCCCCGCTTTCTCCGTCGCGAAAATGATCAGTCGCCGTAGCCGTCGGGATGCGATCGATGCCACCGCCACGCGCTGCGGACGACGTCCTCGACGCTTTCGCGTTTCGGCCGCCAGCCGAGTTCGCGGCGCGCCTTCTCCGACGAGGCGATCAGGACGGCAGGATCGCCGGGCCGGCGGGCCGTCACGACAGCAGGAATTGGATGCCCGGTTACCCGCCGGGCGGTCTCGATGATCTCCCGAACGCTGTAACCGCGGCCGGTGCCGAGGTTATAGACGCCGCTTCCCGCACCGGCGCGCAGCCGGTCGAGCGCGAGAAGATGCGCCTCGGCCAAATCGTCGACGTGAATGTAGTCGCGCACGCAGGTGCCGTCCGCGGTCGGATAATCGTCGCCGTAAATCTCGACGTGCGGCCGCTTGCCGAGCGCCACTGCGAGTACGATCGGCACGAGATGCGTTTCCGGATTGTGGTCCTCGCCGATGGCGCCGCCCTCGTGCGCGCCGGCCGCGTTGAAATATCGCAGCGAAATGTAGCGGATGCCGTAGGCGGCGTCGAACCACCGCATCATTTCCTCGATCGCCAGCTTCGTCGCGCCGTAAGCGTTCGTCGGCCGCGTCGCCGCCGATTCCGGAATCGGCACCGTTTCCGGCTCGCCGTAAACGGCCGCCGTCGACGAAAACACGATGCGCCCGACGCCGTGGCGGCGCATCGCTTCGAGCAGGCACAGCGTTCCATATACGTTGTTGTGGTAATATTTAGCCGGATCGCGCATGCTTTCGCCGACGAGCGAATGCGCAGCGAAATGGACGACGGATTCGACGTCGTGCCCGCGGAACACGTCGTCCAAAAACGACGCGTCGCGTAAGTCGCCGACGCACAGCGTGCCGCCCAGCACCGCGGCGCGATGTCCCTGGGACAGGTTGTCGACGACGACGACGCGCTCGCCCCGTGCCAGCAGGGCGGCGACGCAATGCGAACCGATATATCCCGCTCCTCCGGTAACCAAGACGGCCATGGGCGGTTCATCCTTTCCGTTCCGAAATTCAGCCGAGTTCGCGGACGCCTTCGCCGGCGTCGACGACGTAAAATTCCGGTTTCAGTCCGGTCTTCCGCTCGTAAACTTCGCCGACGAAAGCGACGAACGCCTCGACGCAGTCGCGGCGGACGAGCGACACCGTGCATCCGCCGAACCCCGCGCCGGTCATCCGCGAGCCGAGCGTCCCGTCGACGGCGAGCGCCGCCTCGACCATGACGTCCAATTCAAAACAGCTGACCTCGTATAAGTCGCGAAGCGACTCGTGCGATTCCGTCATCAGCCGTCCGAACAACCGAAGATCGCCGGCTTTCAGCGCCTCGACGCCGCGCAGGACGCGGGCGTTTTCCCCGACGACGTGGCGTGCCCGCCGGCGTACCGTCTCGTCGCCGATCAGACGCTCATATTCCTGAAACGTTTCGCCGTCGAGCTCGCCGAGAAAACGAAGCTGCGGCAAGGCTTTCGACAGCTCGCGGACCGCCTGTTCGCACTGCGCCCGGCGTTCATTGTAGGCAGAATCGACGAGCCCGCGCCGCTTGCGCGTGTTGGCGACGACGAGCCGGCAACTGTCGTCGGCCAGCGGCACGTGCTCGTAGCGAAGATCGAGACAGCGCAGCAAAACGGCGTGGCCGCGCCGGCCCATCGCCGAGGCGAACTGGTCCATGATGCCGCAGCGGACGCCCATATATTCGTTCTCCGCTTCCTGGCAGACGAGCGCCAGCTCCAATCGGTCGATCGTCTCCCCCTCCGCCGCCAGCAGCCCGTATCCCGTGACGACTTCGATCGACGCGGACGAAGAAAGGCCCGCCCCGCTCGGAATGTCGCCGGCGTAAAACACGTCGTAACCGCGCCGCAAAGGTCGGCCGCGAAGCCGAAACCGTTCGATCACGCCTTTCGGATAATTCGTCCAGTCGTCCTCGCGCCGAAACGCAAGATCGTCCAGCGACACTTCCCGCCGCACCGGCGTGTTGGCCGACGCCAAGCGCAGCAACCGGTCGTTCCTCGGCCGGACGACCATCGTCGTGCCGATCGACAGCGCGGCCGGAAACACGTAGCCGCCGTTATAATCGGTATGTTCGCCGATCAGGTTCACCCGGCCCGGCGCGTGAAAAATGCGGATGTCCCCGCCGCCGCCGTACAATTCGACGAATCTTCGGACCGCCTCGTCCCTGTCCATGCCCGTCGCCTCCGCTTTCGATCGTTTTTGTTCATTTACTATTGTAAAAGATCGTTTCCGATCGGTCAACGGATCAGACCAGAACGAGCCGAACGCCTTTTTCCTCGATGCGACGGGCCATTTCTTGGGACAATCCTCGATCGGAAATGATCAGATCGGCGCGCTCGACGGGGGCGATGCAGGACAGCGTCACTTTACCGAATTTCGAGCGGTCGGCGACGACGACGACTTCCCGGGCGATGTCGATCATGCACCGGTTGACGCCCGCTTCGGACAAGTTCGGCGTCGTCAGTCCGGCGTCCGGATCGAGGCCGTCGACGCCGAGAAACAGTTTGTCGACGCGCAGTTCGCGCAGGTCGGCTTCCGCGATCGGGCCGGTGACGGCAAGCGACTTCCGTCGCAGCTTGCCGCCGATGACGACGACGTCGAGTTCGGGGAAGCGCGCCGCGGCCAGCGCGATGTTGAGCGCGTTCGTCACAAGCGTGACGTCCTTTTTGCCGCCGAGACATTCCGCGAGAAACAGGTTCGTCGATCCCGGCGTCAGCGCGACCGTTTCGCCGTTATGGACGAGCTCGGCGGCCGCGCGCGCAATGCGGCGCTTTTCTTCGACGAATTGTTCTTGTTTTTCGAGCACGGATTTTTCGCGAAACTCGTCCGAACCGCCCTCGGGAGGAAGAACGGCGCCGCCGTGCGTCCGAAGCAGCCATTCGCGCTCCTCCAGTTTTTCGAGGTCGCGCCGGATCGTCACCGGCGACACCTGAAGCGATTCGCTCAGCTCCGCCACGGTCACCCGGCCGTTTTGGCGAAGCAGATCCATGATGCGCCGGTATCGTTCTTCCGCGAACATTCGACGAAACTCACTCCTTTTTCGCGGCCGAAGCCGGCGTCATTTCGGCCACCACCGGAAAAGCGAAAACAAAATCGACAGCACGACGCTGATCAGCAGGCAGGTGACGATCGGAAAATAGAATTTGACGTTTTCCTTCTCGATGACGATGTCGCCGGGCAGTCGGCCGAGATGCAGGAACCGAGCGCCGACCTGCCAAATGAGACCGACGGCGATCAGGACGACGCCGGCGAGGATCAATGTTTTGGCGACTGGATTCATCGCGGAATCCCTCCCGATGTTTTATTTTATCATCTTCTTACCGGCCGGGCTCGGTCGACTCGGTGCGTTTCAGACGCAATTCGGCCGATCCACTTTGTTGATTCGTTAAACAAACTTGCGCCCCGTCGGCAGGAATTCGCCGTCCGGCTGCGAATATGTTCTCTGAAAAAGACTAGCGGGAGGTTGAACTCGTTGGCTCTGTTTCTCGGCATCGACATCGGCACGTCTGCCGTCAAATGCGTGCTCGTCAGCGACGACGGCGCGGTCCGGGCGTCCGAAAGCGAGGAGTACCCGCTTTTGACGCCGAAGCCGGGCTGGGCGGAACAACGCCCCGAAGACTGGTGGGAAGCGACGGTGCGCGCCGTTCGGCGCCTTTTGACAAAAGCCGGCATCTCCGGCGCGGACGTCGCCGGCATCGGGCTGTCCGGACAAATGCACGGGTCGGTCTTTCTCGACCGAAACGGAAACGTCGTCCGTCCCGCCCTGCTCTGGTGCGACCAGCGCACCGCGCGGCAATGCGAATGGATCGAGGCGACGGTCGGCTTCCGGACGCTCGCCGATCGGACCGGCAACCGCGCGCTGACCGGTTTTACGGCGCCGAAAGCGGTCTGGCTGCGTGAAGAGGAACCGGAACATTTCGAGCGGGTCGCCCATCTGTTGTTGCCGAAAGACTATATCCGCTTCCGGCTGACGGGCGAACTGGCCACGGACGTTTCGGACGCCAGCGGCACACTGTTGCTCGACGTCGCCAACCGCACCTGGTCGAACGAAGTCGTCCGGGCGATCGGCATTCCCGCGGATTGGCTTCCGCCGGTCTACGAATCGAACGCCGTCACCGGGCGCGTCACCGCCGAGGCGGCGGATGCGACCGGTCTTTCGCCGGGAACGCCCGTCGTCGCCGGGGGCGGCGACCAGGCGTGCGGCGCGGTCGGCGTCGGCGTCGTCCGTCCCGGCATCGCTTCCGTCGCCCTCGGAACATCCGGCGTCGTATTCGTCCACGACGACGCTTATTTGCCCGACCCGGAATGCCGGCTGCACACGTTCTGCCACGGCGTGCCGGGCAAATGGCACCGGATGGGCGTCATGTTGTCGGCCGGCGGGTCGTTCCAGTGGTGGCGCAACCGTTTCGGCGCGGAAGAGCGCCGGCAAGCGGAGCGCGAAGGGCGAGACGCCTACGATCTGTTGACCGCCGCCGCGGCGACGGCACCGATCGGCAGCGAAGGACTCGTCTTTTTGCCGTACTTGTCGGGCGAAAGGACGCCGCATCCCGACCCTCTGGCGCGCGGTGCGTTCGTCGGACTGAACATCCGCCACGGCAAAGAACATTTGACGCGAGCGGTGCTCGAGGGCATTACGTTCGGTCTGCGCGACTCGCTTGAACTGATGCGGGCGTCGTCGGTCGACATCCGGGAGTTGCGGCTGAGCGGCGGAGGAGCGCGCAGCCCGTTCTGGAGACAGATGATTGCCGACGTGTTTCGTTGTCCCGCCGTCACCGTCAATTCGACGGACGGCCCGGCCTACGGCGCCGCGGTGATGGCGGCTTCCGGCGTGCTCGGCGCCGACATCCCGCAGCTTTGCGAAGCCTGGATCCGCGTCGTCGACCGGTCGGAACCGGACGAAGGCCGCGCGCGCCGATACGAAGACGTGTATACGGTCTATCGCGGGCTGTACAGTTCCCTGCGCGAGGCGTTTCACCGGCTGAGCGAAATCGCGTCGTCCGAAACGACATGACGACGTCCGGCGGCGCCGCGATCAATCCGGCTGTCGGCGGCGCCGGACGCGGAAATTTGATCCCGTTTCAGGCGAAAACGCCCTTTCCGCCGCCGATTCCCGCGCGATGCGGGAGCCCCGAAAGCGGAAAGGGCGTTTTCGAATGCCCAACATCCCGCCTATGCCGTCCAGTTCGCTTGTTTCGAAACCCGCTCCCAAGCAGGTGGGTGCCCGCAACCGCGCTTTTGACTTCCCGAACGGGCGTGCCAGCGGCGCGGCAATGTAGGACTCCCTTCGAACAAGCCATTGGTTCAAAACAAGTTTCAAACCGAACGCGCATCGCAGGATGTCGTCGGTAGTGATTATAACTCGTTTCCGCCCGAAAGTAAACCGCCATTTTCCGGGAGTCCGTGTCAAGACTCGGTAGGAGGAGAGACCTCAGCATCCCATTTAGGCCATCGTCACAGGACTCCGGACGATCTCCCGCAGCCCATACTGGACCC